>NZ_CALFQK010000008.1:0-28657 GCF_937921195.1 uncultured Salinicola sp. | reverse complement strand
GAGGCGGCCAAGCAGCGCCAGGCGGAGGAGGCGAAGAAGGCCGAAGCCGAGGCGGCCAAGCAGCGCCAGGCGGAGGAGGCGAAGAAGGCCGAAGCCGAGGCGGAGAATAAGCGCCAGGCCGAAGAGGCCAAGAAGAAGGCTGAAGCCGAGGCGGAGAAGAAGCGCCAGGCCGAAGAGGCCAGGAAGAAGGCTGAAGCCGAGGCGGAGAAGAAGCGCCAGGCCGAAGAGGCCAAGAAGAAGGCTGAAGCCGAGGCGGAGAAGAAACGTCAGGCCGAAGCGGCAGCCAAGGAGGCGGCAGCCGAGGCACTGAGCGATTCCATATCCAACGAGCAGGAGCGAATCGCCAATGCGGAGCAGTCCAATCAGGCCTCGAACAGCTTCATCAATCTGGTCAAGCGCGCCGTCGAGGACCGATGGCACTTGCCGGCCAACGTGGACAATGGTTTGGTGGCGCAAGTCAGAGTGAGGCTCGGGCCCTCGGGTGAATTGCTGGCAGCCAGCATCACCCGTAGCAGCGGCAACCCCAGCTTCGATCGCTCGGCCACGCAGGCCGTGGAAGCCGCGGCACCGTTCCGCGAACTGCAGCAACTGGATGCCGGGCTGCAGCGGCGGTTCCGCGATTTCAATCTCAAATTCACACCCGGGGATATACAGTGATGAAACGATGGATGTCTCAAGGATGGAAAACCCTGGCCGCTGGTTGGCTGGTGTCGCTGTGGTGTCTGGCGGCCACGGCTCAGGCGCAGAACCTGACCATCGAAATCACCCGCGGCAGCGATCAGGCCACGCCCATCGCCATCGTGCCGTTTGAATTCAGTGGGCAAGGCGGGTTGCCGCAGGATGTGGCGCAGATCGTCAGCGACGACCTCGAGCATAGCGGCCAGTTCTCGCCGCTGAGCCGCAGTTCTCTCGTGTCACTGCCGAGCAGCAGTGAAGATGTGTTTTACGACGATTGGAAACGTGTCGACGCCCGCTATCTCGTGGTCGGGAAAATCGAGCCCCAGGGCGACCAATATCGTATCCAGTATGAACTGATGGACGTACTGGGAGGCAAGCGCATGCTGGGCGAGACGCTGACCTCGTCAAGTGGCGATCTTCGTGCCAGCGCCCACTACATCAGCGACCAGATCTTCGAGGCGATCACCGGGATCCGGGGTGCTTTCTCCACCCGTATTGCCTACGTCTCGGCTAGCGGTACCGGCGACAACGCGCGATATGCGCTTTACGTGGCGGATGCCGATGGACACAACGGCCAGCAGGTTCTGTCGTCCGACGATCCGATCCTGTCACCGGCCTGGTCGCCGGATGGTCAGAAGATCGCCTATGTATCGTTCGAATCCGGCAACTCGGCCATCTACGTGCAGAATGCCTCCACGGGAGAGCGGGTCCGCCTGACATCCTTCCGCGGCATCAATGGGGCGCCGGCCTGGTCGCCGGATGGCCGCAAGCTAGCGATGTCGCTCTCCAAGGATGGACAGCCGGAGATCTACGTGATGAACCTGGCAACTCGTCAGTTGACCCGACTGACCACCAATCCCGCCATCGAGACCGAGCCCGACTGGTCCCCGGACGGCCAGTCCCTGATTTTCACCTCCGATCGCAGCGGAGCGCCGCAGCTCTACCGCATGTCGGCAACGGGCGGCCAGGCCGAGCGGGTGACCTTTACCGGCAACTACAATTCCGATGGACGTTTTGCACCGGATGGAAAATCATTGTTCATGGTGACTCGTGACGACAGCGGTTATCACGTGGCGAAGCAGGATCTCGACACCGGTCGGGTGACGGTCCTGACGGATTCACGTTGGGACGAATCGCCCAGTGTCGCGCCGAATGGCACCATGGTAATCTTCGCTACCCAGCAAGGGGCGCAAGGTGTGTTGGGGGCAGTTTCTTCGGATGGACGAGCGTCTTTCCGACTGCCTTCGGCGCAGGGTGACGTACGCGAACCCGCGTGGTCGCCGTTTTTGAACTAAACGACTACAGTCATTGTGTCATTCGACATCCGAGCAAGGAGATGACAATGCAAATGAAGACCTACGCCAAGACGTTAGCAGTCGCGCTGTCGCTAGCCGTAGTGGCTGGCTGTTCCAGCAGTGGCGGTACCCAGGAAGGGGACATGAATGGCACTTCCGGTGGCACGTCCGGACAGGGCATGACTTCCGGACAGGGCACCTCGGGCTCGCAGATGGGCGCCAATGAACAGCGTCCCAGCGTCGACACCATCTATTTCGCATTCGACAGCGAAGAAATTCGCCCCGAATTCGAATCGGTACTGCGCGGCCACGCTCAGTATCTGATGGCCAACCCGAACACCAACGTGACCCTTCAGGGTTATGCTGACGAGCGCGGTACTCGCGAGTACAACCTGGGCCTCGGCGAGCGTCGTGCGCAGGCGGTCGAGCAGTACCTGACCGTTCAGGGTGTCTCCCCGTCACAGATCCAGATCGTCAGCTACGGCGAAGAGCGTCCGGCAGTTCAGGGCCACACCGAAGAAGCTTACGCCAAGAATCGTCGCGTCGTATTCTCGTACTAAGCAGCGACGGAGAAAAGCATGAAACACGGTCTGAAAAGACTGTGCGGCGCGGGAGCCCTGGTGCTCCCGCTGTCCGTATGGGCTCAGCAACCGGCCATCGATGACCTCACCGGTCAGTCGAACGGCTTCTACAGTCAGACGGAAGCCCGCCAAAGCGGCGGCGGCACCCTGACGATCCTCAATCAGCTACAGGACAACAAGCAGCAGATCCAGCAGCTTCGCGGCCAAGTCGAGGAGTTGCGCTACCAGTTGGATCAGCTCAAGCAGCAGACCCAGCAACAGTATCTGGATCTCGATGACCGTATTTCCGGCGGCGGGGCGAATTCAGGCGGCGCTGGAGACACCAGCAACGATCTGAACGGATCCGACGTCGACAGCGACACCGCGAACGCCGTCTCCGGCGGCAGTGCCTCGGCGAGCGCCGAAGGCGAAGCCGGTAGCGCCGCGGGCAGTCCGACCTCATCCAGTGCGACGGGTGATGACGGGCGGGAAGCCTATCAGGCAGCGTTTCAGCAAGTGCAGTCACGCCAGTTCGGCGCCGCCATCGACGCCTTCCAACGCTTCATCGCCGACTACCCGCAGTCCAGCCTGTTACCCAATGCTCACTACTGGCTGGGGGAACTCTACTCGGCGCAGTCCCAGCTCGATCAGGCCGCCGAGGCGTTCGACACCGTCATCAGCGATTATCCCCAGAGCAACAAGGTGCCGGATGCACTATACAAGCTGGGTCTGCTGAAGGCGCGTCAGGGCGATACCGAGGGCAGTCGGCAATTGCTGCAGCAGGTGCGTAGCGATTATCCCGACAGCAACGCCGCGCAGATGGCGGGCGATTTCCTCAATCAGATGGGCTGACCGGATCGTTTACCGATACCCCGACACCATGACTCAGGACGCTCCCCTATGACCTGCCACATCGACTATCAGGTGCCCGCGGACCTGCTTGCCGGAAAGATCGTGCTGGTGTCCGGTGCCAGCACCGGCATTGGCAGGTCCGCGTCGATGACCTATGCGCGCCACGGCGCCACGGTCATTCTGCTGGGACGCAGTGTCAGCCGGCTCGAGGTGGTCTATGACGCCATCGAAGCAATGGGCGCGCCGCAGCCGGCGATATTCCCGCTCAATCTGGAAAGTGCGACCGTCCAGGATCACCTGGCGGTGGCCACCAAGCTGGAGAAGGAGTTCGGGCGCCTGGACGGATTGCTGCACAACGCCAGCATCCTCGGTGATCGGGTGTCGGTGGCGTCCTACGATCTGGAGCTCTGGGCCAAGGTAATGCAGGTCAACTTCACCGCGACCCTGGGGCTGACCCAGGCGCTGCTGCCGCTACTGGGTCAATCGGACAACTCGTCCGTCGTGTTCACGTCATCCAGTGTCGGGCGACGAGGGCGAGCCAACTGGGGGGCCTATTCGACCTCGAAGTTCGCCACCGAGGGGTTGATGCAGATTCTGGCCGACGAGCATCACGGTTCCGGCATTCGCTTCAACTCTCTCAACCCCGGCGCCACGCGCACTGCCATGCGTCGGGCAGCCTACCCGGACGAAGACCCCCAGGTGCTCCGTACACCGGAAGAGATCATGCCAACCTATCTTTGGCTGATGGGTTCGGAGAGCGAGGGAATCAGTGGCGAAGCCTTCGATGCCCAGCCCCCGAAAACCTGAGTAGTGTCTAGCGGGCCCCCAGTGACGCCAGCAGCGCGTCGGCCAGAGACTCCGACGTCTCGAACCAGTGGTCCGCCGGCCACTCATCGAGCGGTTCTTCGTCCGGGATGTAGCCGTAGCGTACGGCAATCGCCGTCATGCCGGCTCGTTCGGCCGCTTCCATGTCGCGCCGATGGTCCCCGACATACCAGCACTGGCCCGGTTCCACGTTCAGCCGACGAGCGGCGAACCACAGCGGTTCCGGCTCGGGTTTCCTGACAGGCAGATCATCGGCACAGACCAGCACCCCGGGCCGCAATGAGAGGGCTTCGATCAGTGGCTCCGCATAGGCCCTGGGCTTGTTGGTCACGATCCCCCAGCCCCGCGCCTCGGCTTCCCAGCGCGCGATGAGATCTGCCAGCCCCGGGTAGATCCGGCTATTGTCGGCGACGACTTCCGCATAACGATCCAGCAGGTATTGACGAGCGCCGGCGTGCTGCGGGTGGTCGCTGGCGAACTCCAGCGCCAGCGTCACCAGGGCGCTCCCCCCGTTGGAGACCTGCGCGCGGATGACATCGTAGGGAAGTCTCGCCAGCCCGTGATGCTCTCGCAACCGATTGGTGGCTTCGGCCAGGTCGGGAGCGGTATCGATCAGGGTCCCGTCGAGATCGAACAAGAGCGCTTTTGGGAGGGGGGCATGGTTCATGTGTCGTCGCCGCCGCCGGTCCACTCCGGACGCACGTGCACCATGTAGTTGACCGAAACATCATTGGGATTCAACCGGTAGCGCCGGGACAGGGGGTTGTAGGTCAGCCCGGTCTGATGCTGGAGCCGCAGGCCGTGCTGCCGGCACCAGCCGGAAAGCTCGGAAGGGCGGATCAGCTTGCGGTACTCGTGGGTGCCCCGCGGCAGCAGGCCCAGCACGTACTCGGCGCCGACGATCGCGAAGGCATAGGATTTCGGATTGCGATTGATCGTCGAGAAGAACAGGTGGCCGCCGGGTTTGACCAGTCTGGCGCAGGCCGCGACGACCGAAGCCGGGTCCGGCACGTGCTCGAGCATCTCGAGGCAGGTCACGACATCGAACTCGCCGCCATGCGACTCCGCCATCGCCTCCACGCTGGTGCAACGGTAGTCGACCTCCGCGCCACTCTCCATCTGGTGAAGTCGGGCGACCGCCAAGGGCGCCTCGCCCAGATCGATCCCCGTGACTTCGGCGCCGCGCATCGCCATCGCTTCGCTGAGGATTCCGCCACCGCACCCCACATCGAGGACGCATTTGCCGGCCAGGGAGACATGGGAATCGATGAAGCCCAGACGCAGCGGATTGATATCGTGCAGCGGTTTGAACTCGCCTTCCCGATCCCACCAGCGGCTGGCGAGCGCATCGAACTTGGCGATTTCGGCATGATCGACGTTGTGATGAAGAGAAGCGTCGTCGTGAGGTGATGATGTCATGAACGGATTTCCTTTCCGGGAATGTCGGCGCACCGTCGAGTCGATCGGCCAAGCCGCGGTATCGCGCATCGGTGCATCGCTTTGCGATATTCTACTATGGACGGTAGCTTGCCTGGAGACCACGTCGACGAAAAGCGGGTTGGCGGGCAAGCGCCTGGACTTGTCGCTTTTCTGCGACTGTGCTTTCGGCTTCTCGCCCGCTAAGCTAGCAGAAGGATACGAAGTCGGGACACCGGCAATCGTTGATTTCATACCCAGGAAGGGAAGGACCTAAAAGATGATTCGCAAGGCCGTACTGCCCGTCGCCGGATTCGGCACCCGCTGTTTGCCCGCTTCCAAGGCGATTCCCAAAGAGATGATCACCATCGTCGACAAACCGGTGATTCAGTACGTGGTCACCGAGGCGGTAAAGGCGGGCATCAAGGAGATCGTCCTGGTCACCCACTCCTCGAAGAGCGCCATCGAGAACCATTTCGACAAGCATTTCGAGCTCGAGACCCAGCTCGAGGCCAAGGGCAAGAACGAACTGCTCGAGGAGCTGCGCAACATCATTCCGGACGACGTCAACATCATCAGCGTACGCCAGCCGGAGGCGCTGGGGCTCGGCCATGCCATCCTGTGCGCCCGCCCGGTCATCGGCAATGATCCGTTCGCCGTCCTACTGCCCGATGTGGTCATCGATGACGATGGCATGTCCAGCAACGATCTCACCGGCATGATCAAGGCGTTCGACGATACCGGCAAGGCCCAGATCATGGTCGAAACCGTTCCCCGGGAACTGACATACAAGTACGGCATCGTCGCCCTCGAGGGCGACGAGCCCGCCGCCGGCAAGAGCGCACCGCTGACCGGCATGGTCGAGAAGCCCAAGGTCGAGGAGGCGCCCTCCACGCTGGCCGTGATTGGCCGCTATCTGCTCCCGGGCGAGATTTTTCCGATTCTGGCCGAAACGCCCCCCGGCGCAGGTAACGAGATTCAGCTGACCGATGCGATCGAGACGCTGCGCAAGAATAGCGGTGCTGCGGCCTATCGCATGCAGGGGCAGACCTACGACTGTGGCAGCCAGCTCGGCTACCTCGAGGCGACGCTGGCCCTGGGGCGGAAGCATCCGACCCTGGGCGAGGGTTTCCGTCAGTTGATTCAGCAATACGCGGCCGAGGATTAAGTCGATGCGCGTGGTCGTACATGGTAGCGAACTGGCTGCGGCAACCGCCGCCGCCGCATTGTGCTCGGTTGGGCATCAGGTTACCTGGATGCCACATGCCGATTTTCGTTGGGAGAGCCTGGCGAGTGCCGACTGGCTGATCAGTGAGCCGGGGCTCAAGGACCAGATTCTGGCCGGTGAAGATTCCGGCCAGTTGACGATCGTGGATGAGGTGCCGACCGATACCGACGCCGACGTCCATTGGCTGGCACTCTCCCCAGATCAGCGGGAGTCGGCGGAAAGTTACGTCAGGCAGGTTCCTGGACGTCAGAGCACGCCGCTGATCATCGTCAACAATTCCACGTTCCCGGTAGGCCAGACGGAGAAGCTCGAGGCTCTGCTGGGGCACGCCGGTCAAGTGGCCGTGGCGCTGCCGGATCGAATCGAGGAAGGGCGTGCCTGGGAAACGTTCACCCGGCCGGCGCACTGGCTGTTGGGTAGTGAAGACGAGTGGGGCACCCGGCAGATACGCGAACTGCTGCGGGCCTTCAATCGACGCCATGAGGTGTTCCAGTTGATGCCCAGGCGTGCCGCCGAACTGACCAAGCTGGCCATCAACGGCATGCTGGCGACGCGGATCAGCTTCATGAACGAGTTGGCGGGCCTCGCCGACTCGCTCGCCGTGGACGTGGAGTACGTTCGCCAGGGGATGGGGGCCGATACCCGCATCGGCTTTGAGTATCTCTACCCTGGCTGCGGCTTCGGCGGGCCCAATTTCTCCCGGGACCTGATGCGTCTGGCCGACGTCCAGCACTCGACGGGGCGGGAGTCCCATCTGCTGGAGCACGTCCTCGACATCAACGAAGGCAAGAAAGAGACGCTGTTCCGCAAGCTCTGGAACCACTTCAAAGGGGAACTGGAAGGCCGCACCGTGGCCATCTGGGGGGCCGCCTTCAAGCCCGGGACGGCACGGATCGATCACGCTCCGGTCCTGACGTTGCTGGAAGCGCTGTGGGCCCAGGGTGTCACGGTCAGGGTCCATGATCCGGCGGCGCTGCATGCGCTGGGCGAACTCTACCCCGACCATCCGCAACTGGTGTTGTGCGAGGGCGATTTCTACAGCGCTTGCGAGGGGGCCGATGCCCTGATGCTGGTCACGGAGTGGAAGTGTTACTGGAATCCGGATTGGCGGCGGCTGCTGCAAGCGCTGAAGACGCCGCTCGTTCTGGATGGTCGCAACATCTACGATCCGGCCTACGTTGCCTCCCGCGGGTTCGTCTACCGTGGCATCGGCCGCCGCGCCTAGACCCGAATCCAGGAGAACGCCTTGAACGCCGGTGCCGGGCCGGCGTTCAATCGGCCACTTCGAGGTTGAGTTTCGCGTAGTCCCAGTTCAGGTGGGGCCACAAGGCGTCGAAATAGTCGCCGCGGCGCTCACGATAGTCGATTCGGTACGCCTCTTCGGCCAACGCGATGGCCAGCAGCGGGGCCGCCTCCGCGGGGCGCTCCCCCGGTGGCGACGCCAGCAGTTGCAGATCGCCACTGGCGCCGACAGCCAGCCAGGACCAGCCCTCGGCGACGTCGTTGACGTGAGCTCGCCACCGATACTGTAGCGCTCCAATGCCGCCAAACGCCTGGTCGATTTGTCGTGCCAGGACATCGGGTACCGCAACGCTTCCGGCGCTGAGTCCGTGCCAGAAGAAGACCAGGCTCCAGGCCTCCTGCGCAGAACGGCGAATCGCGTTTCCATCGTGCTCGGCGAGACTCGCCAGAGAGTGCCCGTGTATCGTTGCGCCTCGAGCGTTGAGCGTATCGATATGGCGGCGATGGTAGTGACTGTAAAGCAGGTCGACCTGGGCCCGGGATACATCGGGCTCCAGTGAATGGCGTTCGAACGGAAGGGCGGGCAACTCGAATCGGGTAGCGAATTCAGGCATCGGGCTCATCGACGATAGGGGGAGAGAGGGCTACATTACGCTCCGCGGGTGGCGGGCATGCTACCGCGAACGCGACCTTCATCGCCAATCCGGCGATGGTGATCGGGCCGCGGCCGCTATCATGCGAACCGACCGCTGCCAAGCCTGGGTTTTATGCCGGCTTTCACGTAACGTGATCCCGTCAGCCGCCCGAGGCCGGCTTTTCATGGCATAGTGGTTTCCATGACTGGCGCGTGGGGACGGGCTTCCGGGCTCCAGGAACCGGATGCCGAGCCTCCGGTTCTCTCGCAGTATTCGCATCACTATTGGCAAGGTACACGACGGCAATGCCATCACAATCCGACGAGCATCGCGCATCCCCAACCATCGTTCCAGATCGAGACGACATGACGACACGCCGCTCGGGAGTGTCTCGCCACCAAGGGGCTCCCGGACGCGGCCGGCCCAGAGTCTGGCCGCTGTGGTTTCTCATCCTGCTGATGCTTGCCGGGGCGGGCGCGGGAGGCTGGCAGCTCTTTCAGCGGCTGGAGGCGCAGAGCGCCCAGATCGACAGGCTCAACCAGCGTATCGATACGACCGGCTCGACACTGGATGCTTCCGGTGAAAGCCTGCGCGCCGAGTTCGATCGCCTGCGTGACCAGTTGGAGGCCACGCGGGCGGCGGTGGGGAGCCTGGAAACGCGAGTGGCGGATTCCCGGCCTGACGATCAGACGACTCGACAGATCGAAAAGCTGCAGGATGCCGACGAGAATCTGCAGTCACTGATCGGCACGCTGCAATCCTCGCTCGATGCGCTCGAGAGCACGGGAAAGGACGAGCGCGGAGCCCTGGCCGCCAGGCTGACCTCCCTCGAGGATGGCCAGAAGCAGCAGGACGATCGCCTCGACTCGGTGGCGAACTCCCTCGATCGGCAGCAGCAGGCCGCTCAGGCGCTATCGGAGCAGCTCACGACCTCGCTCGACAAGTTGCGTCAGTCTCAGCAAGCCCTTTCGCAACGGGTCGAGGGAAGTGACTCGGCAGAACTGCGCGCTTCCGTCGCCGACCTCGAGTCCCGCGTCGAGACCCTGGCCAAGAGAGACGTGCCATCACCCGACGCCTTGAATCAAATTCGCAGCTCGATGACGGAACTTCGGCAAGGCCAGATGGCTCTCAATGCGAGTCTCGAGTCCTTGCAGTCGCGTGTCGATGCGCTGCCCTCGGGAGCGAGCGCCGCCCAGATTCGCGAACTCAAGGAGAGGCTGGGCTCTCTCGAGGCAAGCCGCTCGCAATTGACGAGCCGCGTGGCTTCCTTGATCACGGACGTTTCCGACCTACAACGCGGCGGGGGTTGATGTCATGCGGCAAGTCAAGGTCCTACGGACGGGACTCATTTGCCTGGCGCTGCCCGCCGCGGGGCACGCCTGGGCGCTCGATGTTACGGTCAAGGGATTGAGCGGCCCCCCGGCGGAAAATGTGGTCAACATCCTGTCCGAACTCGAACCCGACAGCCAGGCTACCCGGGAACGCTTGGACGGGGTCGTGAGGAATCGTGCCGAGCAGGCGCTACAGGCGTTTGGCTACTACAACGCCAGACTGGATACGCATTACCCCGACACGGACAATCGGCGGGTCGTGATCGATGTCGAGCCGGGCGAGCGTGCCAAGATCACCCAGGTCGACGTTTCGCTGGAGGGAGACGCCAGGGATGACGAAGCCTTCGAGCAGGTGATGCGTTCGAATCCGCTCAAGGTCGGCGACCCGCTGTTGCACTCCCGTTACGACAGCTTCAAGGGCAAGATGTCGACCCTGGCGCTGGAGCGCGGATACTTCAACTCCCGCTTCCGCCAGCAACGGATCGAAGTGCGCCCCTGGGAGAACAGCGCCCGCATCTTTCTCGATCTGGACAGCGGTCGGCGCTATCGGTTCGGGCACGTGCATTTCCAGGGGAGCCAGATCGAGCCGCGCCGGCTGGAGAACATGGTTCCCTTCGAGCCTGGCGATCCGTATCTCGCCGGCGATCTCGCCACGCTCAACCAGAACCTCGGCCAAACCGACTGGTTCGGCGGCGTAGCGGTGCGGCCGAGAGTGAACGAGGAGGCCGCGCCCGCCACCCCCAGCCAGTGGTGGAGCGAAGCGACCGGACGCGATACCACCGCCGACCCGTCCAGCGTGCTCGGCGGGCCGGGTCTGAGCATGGCGCGGGAGTTGACCGATAGCCGGCCCACGGTGGTACCCGTCGATGTCGAACTGACCCCGGCCGATCGCCATCAGTTCGAGGTCGGTGTCGGCTACGCCACCGACGTGGGTCCGCGGACCCAGTTTTCCTGGACCATGCCCTGGCTCAATCGCTATGGGCACAGCCTGACCAACTCGCTCTATCTCTCGGGCCCGGAGCAGCGCTTCTCGGGGGAGTACAGGATCCCGCTGGAAAATCCGCTGAGAGACAGCTACCGGGTTCGCTACGGCCTCAAGAATATCGACAACGAGGACACCAAGAGCTTCGAGAGCTCGGTGCAGGTGGCCCGCCACTGGGAGTTCTCCAACGGCTGGATCCAGGATCTCTACTGGCAGACCACCTACGAGGATTTCACCCAGGCCGATCAGGACGATGCCGTGCTGCTGCTCTATCCCGGCATCAGCTGGTCGCGGACGCGCAAACGCAACCCGATCTTCCCGAGCTGGGGCGACAAGCAGGAGTTGACCCTGGAGTGGTCCGATCCTTCGTGGGGATCGGATGCCCGCTTCGTGCGCACCACCTTCAACTCCCAATGGGTTCGGATGCTCGGCAGCAAGAACCGCTTCGTCGGCCGTATCGGCGGCGGCGCCATGGCCACCAACACCTTCGACAAGATACCGCCATCGCTACGCTTCTTCGCCGGGGGCGACCAGAGCATTCGCGGATACTCCTACGAGAGTCTTTCGCCCGAGAACGAGGACGGCGAGCTTCTCGGTGGTCAACACATGCTGACCAGCAGCATCGAGTATCAACGCCACCTGACCGGCAACTTCTGGAGCGCCACATTCGTCGATACGGGCAACGCGTTCGATGAATGGTGGCCGGACGAACTCAAGACCGGCGCTGGCGTCGGCGTACGCTGGATCTCACCCGTCGGGCCGATCCGTTTCGATATCGCCCATCCGTTTGACGACGAGGAGGACTCTTGGCGTCTCCATTTCTCCATCGGACCGGAATTCTGATTCGGCTGCTGCTGTTCCTGGTCCTGTGGCTGCTGGGCCTGATTCTGACACTCGCCGGGCTGGGTCTGTCGCCCTGGGGCAGCCAGTGGCTTTTCGAGCAGGCCCAGTCGCGCGGCTGGGTCGAGGCGCAGCGTTTCGAGGGTGCACCGCTCGATGAACTGACCATCGAGGGGCTACGCCTGTCCGCCGGGACGCTGGATCTCGCCGTGGACAGTTTCCACCTTGCCTGGGCCGACGACTGCCTGCTCAGGGGCCGCGTGTGTCTCGATGATCTGAGCATCACCGGCGCCCGCATTCGACTGGGCGAGAGCGATTCCCAGCCTCCGCCGACGCCCGCAAAGGAAGAGGGCGGCGGCATGCCGTCGATTGCCGTTCCGCTGCCTATCGAGATTCGCCAGGTTCGTCTTGACGACGTCGGCATTCATCTCGCCGACGGCACCAACGTGCACTGGGATCATTTCCGGACCGGTGCCGAGATGTCCGGCAACCACCTGAAACTGCTGCCGACGACTCTGGAGCGGACTCGCATCGCACTTCCCGACACGCCGGGCCGGACGCTGGCAGCGCCCGACCTGGGGAGCGGGGTCTTGAGCCCGGATGCCATCGATGTGTCGGTCGCCATCAACACGCCCGCCGATGAGGGCGGTGCCAAGACCTCCGCTCCGCTCACGGATTCCGCCGCGCTGGCCGCCGTCCCCGACGACCCGGTCGCCATCGCGCTGACGCCGCTGACCCTGGCAGCCGCTGCCAACGTGGCCGACGGCGATGCCGGGCAGAGCGACGCGCGGGTCCAGAGCATCGAGCAGAGCCTGCGGGAGATCCGCGACCGGCTGCCCGATATCCAGTTGCCGCTGGAGGTCGAGATACCGGATCTGACGATCAGCGACCTGCGACTCGAGGGGCCGAACCCGCAACGTCTCGACCGGTTGGCGCTGTCGGCTTCCGCGGTCGATCGCCGGGTCGAGATTCACCGGCTAGTGGTGGAGGCGCCCGATGGTGATGCCGAACTCACCGCCAGCGCCGAGCTGCAGGGCGACGTTCCGCTCTCGCTGTCGCTGCGGGGGCGTGTCACACGAGCGCCGGTCTACGGCCAGACGATGACACTCGATGCCAAGGGCACGCTCGACGATCTGGATATCCAGATGCGCACGGCCGGTAATGCCGAGGCAACGCTCGATGCCCGGATTCAAGCCTTCGAACCGGGGCTGCCGTTCTCCGTGAACCTCAATGCGGATCAACTGCGTTGGCCGCTGGCGTCGCGTCCGTTCGCGCCTTTCACCGACCTGGACGATGGCCTCGACGAGGCCGCCATCCTCGCGGCACGAAAACTGCAGGACGTGCAGGCCATCGAGCAGACGGCGCCGCAATATCAGCTCGACCACCTGGCGCTGAACGTCGACGGCACGCTGGCGAACTATCGCGCCGATCTCGACCTGGCCGGACAGGGCGCCGGGTTGCCGCCCGCCACGCTGACACTCGCTGGCAAGGGCGATCTCGACCATTTCGCCTGGCAGCCGATGCAGGTGGCAAGCCAGGGAGGCAAGCTCGAAAGCCAAGGCACGGTGCGCTGGGCGCCGGCATTGTCCGCCAGCGTGCATCTGGATTTTCAGCAACTGCCGCTGGGCGCTTTTTCACAGACCCTCACCGGGCAACTGAATGGCCAGACCCAGGCGGCTTTCGCGATGCGCGACGACGGCGGCTGGCAGCTTGCGGTACCTCGGCTGGCGATCGACGGTCGGCTTCAGCAGCGGGCACTCAGTTTGCACGCGCAAGTCGATGGCAACAGCGAGATGCAGTGGAATATCCGCGAGCTCGATTTCCGCCAGGGCGACAACCGGATCACCGCCAGCGGGCGAGTCGACCGGAATCTCGACATCGAGGGTCGTATCGATGCGCCCGCCCTGGGTACTATCCTGCCGGATCTCTCCGGGGCGCTGAGCGGCCGATTTCAGGGCCGCGGGACGCTGGAGCGGCCGCAGATCGCGGTCGATCTTCAGGGCCGCGGTGTCGGCTATGCCGAGAACCGGCTCGAGCAGCTGGCGCTGAAAGCCGACTCCACGGGAACGCAGGATCCGCAGTTCGACGTGGATCTGACAGCGAGCGGCATTCAGACGGCGGGACAGCAGATTCGATCCGTCGAGCTCGATCTCGCCGGACGCCTGTCTCAGCACCAGCTGTCGCTCGACGTGAGCGGTGGCGAGGGCCTTCCGGTCTCGCAGGCGTCCATTCGGCTTCAAGGCGGCCTCGATAGTGCCTTCCAGCATTATCAGGGCGTATTCTCCCGGCTGACGGCCTCGACCGACTATGGCGATATCGAGCTGCGCGATTCGCTGAACTTCAGTGCCAATCTGGCCAATGCCAGCGCAACGATTTCCCCGTTCTGCCTTGATCGCCAGCAGGGTGGGGCGCTCTGCCTGACCGAACGCATGAATGCCTCGGCAGCCCAGGGGCGAGCCGCGCTGTCGATCGACGAGCTTCCCATGGCGCTGCTCAACGACTTCATGCCCGACGCGTGGCAAATCGATGGTCAGACCAACGGCGATATCGTCGCCAACTGGTCGCGAGGCGGTCAGGCCTGGGCTGCCAACGCCGATATCGAGAGTGATGTGACGGTCAGCGGCGTCGATGCGCGAGGCGCGCCGTGGCAGGTGCCGGCGGCGACGATATCGCTGTCGCTGGATGCCGATCAGCAGCGGGCCCGGACCCAGCTCGACCTGCAACTGGAAGACGCGGGCCGGATTCGGCTGCAGGCTCGGATCGACGATCCCGCGGGCGACGGCACGCTGGAAGGGCGTCTGCAGATGAGCGATCTCCGCTTCAGCCCCTATCGACCCCTGGTGGCGGGAATCGACCAGCTGGAAGGCGCCATCAATGGCGATGTGGCGCTCGGCGGCACGCTTGCCATGCCGGCGCTGAATGGCGATATCACCATCGATGGCGTGCAGGTCAAGGGGGGCGTGTCGCCGGTCGCGATCACCGACGCCCAGCTGTCACTGGCTCTGCAGGGCCAGTCGTCGACACTGCAGGGATTCGTGCAGAGCGACGAGGGCCGGCTCGATCTCTCGGGGGATGCCAACTGGCAGGATCCGGCCAACTGGCGAGCCAACGTCAATATCGACGGCACCGAATCGCCGCTGATGGTGGCGATGCCGGCCTACGGTCGCCTGAGAGTTGCCCCGGATCTGCAGATCCATGCCATGCCGCAGCGACTCCAGGTTCGCGGCGATGTCAGCATTCCGTGGGCGCGGCTGGAGATTGGTCAGATTCCCTCGTCGGCGCAGGCGCCCAGCAGCGACACCGTCATCATCACCGAGGAAGAGGATCGCCAGCAGCAGGCCGCAGCCGCGGCCCGGCAGAACGAAGAGGGTGCCGGTACGGCTCAGGCCCTGGCCGATGCGGGGATGCAGCTCGATGTCCGCGTCAACCTGCATCTCGGGCCGGACATGCAGCTGGAAGCCTACGGTCTCGAAGCCGGGCTCACCGGCGAGCTGCAGGTGCGTCAGGGCACCGGCCCGGTCCAGCTCTATGGCGACGTCAATCTGGTCGACGGCACCTATACCTCGTTCGGGCAGGACCTGATCATTCGCCAAGGGCAGGTACTGTTCAGCGGGCCGGCGTCCCAGCCGAGTCTGCAGTTCGAGGCCATCCGCAATCCGGATACCACCGAAGACGACGTGATTGCCGGCTTGCGGGTGACCGGTTCGGCGTCGTCACCGCGTCTGACGATCTTCTCCGAACCCGCGATGACGGAAAGCCGCGCCCTGTCCTATATTCTTCGGGGCCGAGCGCCGGAGGATACCGGCAGCGGAGACGACGCCTTGACCTCGGCGTTGATCGGGCTCTCGCTGTCGCAGACCGGCAGTGCCGTAGGGCAGGTCGGCCAGGCGTTCGGCGTGCAGGATCTGAGTCTCGATGCGTCGGGATCGGGCGATGACAGCCAGGTGGTGGTCAGCGGTTATGTCTTCGACGACTTGAAGGTGAGCTACGGCGTCGGCATATTCTCTCCCATCGCCGAGCTGACCCTGCGTTATCGCCTGATTCAGAATCTCTATCTGCAGGCCGTTTCCGGCGCCGCGCAGGCCGTCGATCTGATCTACACCTTCAGCCTTGGCCGTGCCAGCGATACCTGAGACGCTCATCCGAGGGGCTCGCCCGACATTATCGGCGTCCGGCAATGCCGGGCGCCTCTTCGATCATCCGGAGGTAACCCATGTTTAAACGACGTTCCGAATCGCTACCGACTGCGGAGACAGCACTCCCGGGGCGCGATACGCCCATTCAGATCAGCGGTGAACACCTGATCAATGGCGCTGCGATGCAACCGCCTTTCCCGGCTGGCACCGAGCAGATCGTATTGGGGCTGGGGTGCTTCTGGGGGGCGGAGCGGCTGTTCTGGGAGCAGGATGGCGTCGTCGTCACTGCCGTGGGCTATGCCGGCGGTATCACGCCGAATCCGACCTATGAAGAGACCTGTACCGGCAGGACGGGCCACGCCGAAGTCGTGCTGGTCGTCTACGATCCGGCCCGTGTCACGCTCGAGTCGCTGCTGGGTACCTTCTGGGAAGCTCATGATCCGACCCAGGGAATGCGGCAAGGCAACGACCTGGGCACGCAATACCGTTCGACGATCTATACCACCAGCGAGAAGCAGCAAGCGGTGGCCGAGCGGAGCCGGGACGAGTATCAGGCGGCGCTGCAAGCTCAAGGCCTGGGGGAGATCACCACCGAGATTCGTCCGCTGGATACGTTCTACTACGCCGAAGAGTATCACCAGCAGTATCTCGCCAAGAATCCCAATGGCTACTGTGGTCTGAAGGGGACAGGCGTCACCTGTCCACTACCGGCCTGATCGCCGATCAGGCATCGCTTGAGTCTGCGGCTCTCTTCGCTGCCTGGCTTGACGATCGGTTCAGTGATCGAGCAGAGGGGAGGGAGCCGTCTGGCTTAGCTTGCGCGGCGCCCACTGCTGCAGCTGCGCTTCGATGCGTCGGGTCAGCCAGGAACCCAGCCGCCCGCCGCGTCTTTCCACGTACCCGACGTGGCCGCCGTGGCGGGCAATTTCCACCCGCACCGACGGCGAGGGTGCCGGCAGGCGGGCGAACAGATCCGGCGGCATGAACGGGTCGTCATTCGCATGCAGGATCAGCGTCGGCAATTCGATTTCTCCCAGCAACGGCCCCGCCGAGGCGCGTCGATAGTAATCGCTGGCAGAGCGAAAGCCGTGCAGCGGGGCGGTGACGTCGTTGTCATAGGCCCAGAAGCTGTTCAACTGTCGAATCTGCTGCGCGCTGATCGTCAACGGCAACGGGGTCGTCCGCAGTCGGGTCAGAACCTTGCGTTTGAGCTGGCGCAGCAGATAGCGCTGATAAAGCCGTGAGAACCCGTGATTGAGCGTATCGGCACTCGCGGCGAGATCCAGCGGCGCGTTGATCGCGATGGCACCCTCCAGCGGCAGACCGTCGCCACCCTGTTCGGCCACCAGTTTCAGCAGCATGTTCGCGCCCAGCGACACTCCCGCAGCCACCATGAGTGCCTCGGGATAACGCTGTGCCAGCTGACCGATGACCCAGTAGGCATCGGCGGTATCTCCCGAGTGATAGGCTCGCGGCAACCGGTTCGGCGTTTGTCCGCAGCCACGAAAATGCATCAGCACGGCACGCCATCCCATTCGCGCCGCGGCATGGAGCAGCTCGCGGGCGTAGGGCGAATCGAAGGAACCTTCCAGACCATGGAATAGCAGGAAGATCGGCGCGTCGGCGCGCGGCGGGGCCGGGCGGGCCCAGGCCAGCTCCACGAAATCGCCATCCGGCAGGTTCACGACCTCGGTGTCTTTCGCCAGAAAGCCGCCGGGCAGCAGTCGCGGCAGCAGTGTCTGGACGTGCGCGTTGCGCAGCCCCGGCGGCGCGCGAAAATCAGCCGATACGATCGTGCCTGCCATGAATGGATTCAATCCTCGGCGATCGGTCTGCCCTGGGTCAGATTGTCGTGACCCTCTGCCGTGACGATCACGTTATCCTCGATCCGGATGCCACCGTGATCCTGAAGCCGGTCGACGGCCGCCCAGTCGACGGTTTCAGGCTGCGCGCCCTGGCGAAACGGCGCCAGCAACATGGGAATCACGTACAAACCCGGTTCTATGGTAACCACCATGCCGACGTCAAGCGTGCGTGTCAGGCGCAGGGCAGGATCTTCGGCCGGCGGCGGCAACGGCGTACCCTGTCCGTCGCGCTGCCGGCCGCCCACGTCATGAACCTGAATGCCCAGGCTGTGCCCGAGCCCGTGGGGGCAGAAGGCGCGTGTCAGGCCGCTCTCCACGGCCGCTTCGGCGCTGATCGAGATCAGTCCGGTCTCGACCAGCAGCTCGGCCAGATGGCGGTGCATTTCCCGATGCAGTTCGACGAAATCCAGTCCCGGAGCCAGCCGCGAAATGAGACGCTGCTGATAGTCGGTGACGCCCTGGATGAGTCGCTCGAACAGCGGGTCGGCGTGAACGGAAGCCCAGGTGCGCGTGATATCCGCCGCGTAGCCTGCGTGGGAGTGGCCGGCGTCGACCAGCAGCGACTTCGGCGTGCCGGGTGCCTCCACGTCATAGTGTTGATAATGCAGGGTGCCCGCGTGGTGGTCGATGCCGATGATATTCTGGTAGGGAACCTGGGATTCCCGCTGGCGCGTCGCCGCGAGATAGGCGAGCTGGATATCCAGTTCGCTGGCGCCCGCGGCAAAGGCATTGCGGGCCGCATCGTGGCCCTTCAGGGCCCACTGGTTGGCAACGAACAGGCAATGGCGCTCGTAGTCATCCTTGTACATGCGCAATTCGTCCAGCGCCGCCAACAGCGCCGGCGGATTGAGCTCGGCCCCGGCCGGCAGCGACGATGCTTCCAGATTACCGATCACGGCCAGGCGGCGGGCAGCCATATCGCTTTCCGGCGGCCAGCCGGTATCGCGCAGTGGCTGTAGCGTCATGACTTCCGCCAATACGCCCGTCGGCGCTGGCGTGGCCAGGTGCCAGAAATCGGCCGGCGCGTAGTAGTACCAGCGGGGCGAACTACCCGGCTGAATCAGCAGCCAGTCGTGCTGATGATGGCTGGCCCCGGTCCAGTGGACGAAATGACCGTAGCTCTTGAAGGAGGCTTCCTGATCATCGGCAAAGTGGACGCCGGCATGGCCGCTGTAGATCAGAACGGCATCGAACCGTTGGGCAGCGAGAATATCGGCGTAAGCCGACTGGAGGCGTTCCAGGTGGGCGCGTTGAAGCGTTGCGACGGTATCGTTGCTAGAAATCATGGGCTTTTCCTGTCGTTGGATTTATCACCGGGCGGCAGCGAGTCGTGTCAGCAGGCCCGGTAGCGTGGGATGCCGGCTGTCCTGCCGAAAATAGAGGCGTAACGATAGCGGCACGTCCCAGCGTTGATCGCCGGCACGCGTCAGCTCGCCAGTTTCGAGAAGATGACGAACCGTGCGCCAGGGTAGCCAGCCAAGCCCGTAACCCTGCTGCACCAGTTCACGAATGTTGGATGTCTGGACGTTCTCGTTGAGCGTGGACAGATGCACTTCCTGGCGTGAGCGCCCCCAGTGGGCCTGCAGCGCTGCGGCGATCAATCCGCTGGGATGATAGGCGATATGCGGTACCGGCTCCCGCTTGTGGCCGGGCAGGGCAAAACGTGGTTGACCATCGGCATCGGCCAGGCAGACGGGGATCAGACGCTCCTCGCCGATCTCGAGGTAGCGCACGCCACTGAGATCGATATCGAGTGCCGTGCGACCTTCCGGCCAGTAACACAGCGCCAGATCCACTTCGCCACGCTCCAGCGCCTGAAAATACTCTCCGACCAGCCAGCTCGTGGCACGCAGATAGGGTTCGACCTGCGACTGGATGGCATTCGTTTCCAGCCATGAAGGGACGAAGTGGGTCACCAGGCTCTGGGGCGCCGCCAGCTTGACGCGACGCGAGTCCTCCCGGGCGAGGTTCTGCAATCGTTCCCGCGTGACCCGCACCCGCTCGGTAATCTGCTTGCACAGAATGAGGAACTCCTCGCCGGCCGGGGTCAGACTGAGCGGCAGTGTCTGACGGTTGATCAGCGTGGCGCCCATCGACTCCTCGAGCAGTTTGATGCGCCGCGAAAAGGTCGGTTGGGTGACGTTCTGTTGATCGGCGGCACGAGAAAAATGACGCGTTTCGGCCAGGACGATGAAGTCCTCCAGCCAACGTAGTTCCATGGTGTTCTCTATCGTAAATCACGCGGTTGCGATGCGCCGGACGATGGGTTGGCAAATCGCCTCATCGAGATCATAGAACCGACTCGAAAGCACCGACTCGAACCAGCCTACCCGATACGCCGTTGAGCGACTATTGAAGGCGATCATGGAACGCGTCCTTCCTCGACGGCGTGGCACGCGACCCGATGACCGTCCCGGGTAACGAGCGCTGCCGGCATCTCCCGCTGGCAGCGAGCGTTGACGTGAGGGCAGCGCTCCCGGAACACGCACCCGCTCGACGTCTCGATCGGGGGCGGGTCTTCGTCGCTCAGACGCAGTGGCTCGGTATCGCTATCTTCCAGCCGAGGACTCGCGGCCAATAGCGCCCGGGTATACGGGTGCCGGGGTTGCGCGAAGAGCGTGTCGGCATCCGCCAGTTCGCAGATCGTCCCTCGATACATGACCGCGACTTGCGTGGCGAAGTGCTCGACGACCGCCAGGTCGTGGGTGATGAACAGGTAGGTCAGACGACGTTCCGCCTGAGCGTCCATCAACAGATTCATGATCTGGGCCTGAACCGAGACGTCCAGGGCGGAGACGGGCTCGTCGGCCACGATGAACTCGGGTTCCACGCTGAGCGCCCTGGCGATGGCGATACGTTGCCGTTGCCCGCCGGAGAGCTCGTGGGCGAAGCGCTCGCCCCAGCCGATATCGACACCCACGTCTGCCATCAGCGCATCGGCCCGATGGCGAATCTTCGAACGCGGCCAGTCGGGATGATGGAAACGAATGGGCTCCTCGAGGGTCTGGCGCATTGTCAGGCGCGGATTCAGCGACGAATGAGGGTTCTGGAAGATCATCTGCATGCGCCGACGAAAAGGGCGCCACTGCTTCGCGTCGAGACGGTCGACTCGCTGGCCGTCGTAACTTACTTCCCCGTCGCTGGCCGTCAGCAGGCCCATGATCAAGCGTGCCAGGGTCGATTTGCCACATCCCGATTCGCCCACCACGCAGAGTGCATCGCCGCGCTGGATATCCAGGTCGACGCCATTGACCGCATGAATCCTCTGACGGCGCCAGGCGCGCCGACGCTTGTCGAACCGCCACGGCAGCAGGCGTTCCGGATGCAGCGCAAAACGTTTGTGCAAGCCACGAACCCGGACCAGCGGAGCGGGCACATCGGCCGCGCGTCCCAGCGTCTGCAGCGAATCGGTGGGGTTCATATTGCCTCTTCCTCGATCGGCACGGTCGTTATCAGTTCACGGACCCAGTGGCAGGCAACCCGGCTTCCGCCGGAAGAGACGGCCTCGGGCACCCGTTCCACGCACGCCTGCCGCAGTCGCCCTTGTGGCGTGAAGCGGTAACGACATCGGGGATGGAAGGCGCAGCCGTCCGGCACCCGGGCAAGGCTCGGCATGTTGCCGGGGATCTGCGCCAGGCGCTGCCTGGGCAGCGTCATCTGGGGCAGGGCATTGATCAATCCCTGCGTATAGGGATGCTGGGCATCATTGATGATCTCCCGGGTCGGCCCCTGCTCGACGATACGGCCGGCATACATCACCAGCAGGCGCTGTGTCAGTTGGCCGATGACGCAGAGATCATGGGAGATCACGATCAGGCCGACGTTGTGCTTGCCGCATAGTTGCGTGAGCAGAGCGATGATCTCGGCCTGGATGGTGACATCGAGAGCGGTGGTGGGCTCGTCGGCAATGATGATGTCGGGATCCAGCAACAGCGCGATGGCGATGACCACGCGCTGGCAGAGCCCACCGGAGAGCTGGTGCGGATACTGCTCGAAACGCTGCTCGGGGGAGGACACCTGCACCTGGCGCAGCTTGTGCAGCGCGATGGCCCGTGCGCGGCGCTCGGAGATCCGGCGGTGGGCCTTGAGACTCTCGATCATCTGCCGGCCGATGGTCAGGGTCGGATTGAGCGTCGTCAGCGGATCCTGGAATATCATCGCCACGCGGTTGCCCCGAATCCTGCGCAGTTGGCGATCCGAAAGTGTCGTCAGTTCGCGTCCTTCGAACCGAACGCGACCGCCGGCGATGTATCCCGGCCGGGAAAGCAGTTTCAGCAGGCTGAAGGCGAGCACCGACTTGCCGGCGCCGGACTCGCCAACGATACCCAGCCGCTCGCCACGTTCGAGTGCGAAACTCACGTCACGCACCGCGCGGATCTCGTCGTGCCGCAGCGGGAAACGGATATCGAGGTGATCGACCTCCAGCAGCGCCATGGCGTTATCCCTTGTGAAGACGAGGATTCATCGTATCGCGCAACCAATCCCCCAGCAGGTTGATGACCAGGACCAGCGTCACCAGAAACAGCCCCGGCAACAGCGTGATCCACCAGGAATCGGACTGCAGGTAGTCGAATCCCGACTTGATCAGCGAGCCCAATGACGGTTCGGTCTCCGGCATCCCCAAACCCAGAAACGACAGCGCCGCTTCGGCCATGATGGCGTTGGCGACCTGAATGGTGGAGAGCACGAAAATCGGCGTCAGCGTGTTGGGAAGTAGGTGTCGCAACATGATGCGATAACTCGAGAAGCCCAGCACGCGAGCGGCGTCGACATAGTCTTTCTGTTTTTCCGCCAGGACGCTTGCCCTGACGGTGCGGGCATACTGGGGCCATTCGCTCAGGCCGATGATCAGTATCAGGATCACGACGCCATAATCGCCATAGAACGCGCCGCCGAATGCTGCCTTGACCACGGCACCGATGATGATCGCCATCATCAAGGTCGAGAACGACAGCTGGATATCGGCCAGCCGCATCAGTAACGCATCGACGAAGCCTCCCCGGTAACCTGCGAGCAGCCCCAGCGCCGTACCCAGCACGGATTGCAGCAGCACCGCGCCGAAGCCGATCGCAATCGACACGCGCGCGCCGTAAAGCATACTCGAGAGCAGATCCCGGCCCTGCACGTCGGTGCCCAGTAGATGGGCAGGTTCACTGCCTGCGATCCAGAAGGGTGGCAGTTCGGAATCCAGCAGGTTGATCTGCGCGAGATCATAGGGATTGCTGGGCGCGATCCAGGGTGCGAGAAGAACGCTTGCCATGATCAGCACGAAGAGTGTCAAACAGACCTGGGCGCGGCGGTTGCGTTGCAACCGGTATAGAAAATAGGAGCCGCGGAAGCGACGCCAGACGGTTGCCGGGGAACGAGTTTCGGGACTCATGCAGCCCTCCCGCTCAACGTGATCCGCGGGTTCAGCAGCCGATACAACAGATCGACGAGGGTATTGATCACCACGAAAAGCAGTCCGACCACCATCAGGTAGGCCACGATCAGCGGCATGTCTGCACGCTCGATGGCATCGAGAAACATCAGGCCTGCTCCTGGCCACTGGAAGACGGTCTCCGTCAGCAGGGTATAGGCCACCAGCGTACCGATCTGTACCCCGCCCAGCGTCACTACCGGCAGCAGCGTGTTCTTCAGCGCGTGCAGAAAATAGATGCGCGATGGCCGCAGCCCTCGGGCTCTGGCGTATTTCACGTAGTCCGACTCCAGTACCTCTAGCATTTCGGCATGAATCAGGCGGACAAACAATGGCAGCATGACCAGCGCCAGCGAGAAGGCCGGGAGTAACAGATAGAGAATGCCCTGCAGCGTGGCGAAATTGGTGTACCAGACGCCCAGGACATGGACGGGATTGCCACGCCCATAGGCAGGCATGCCGCCTTCGATGGAGAAAAGCTGGTTGAGCCAGTGGCCCCAGCCGGTATCCGCGGGAAACAGCGTTACCTGGATGCCGATCGAGAAGACCTGGATCAGCACCATGGCGGTCAGAAAGACCGGCACGGAGATACCGATCACCGATAACCCCATCAGGGTCTGCGACAACCAGCTGCGTGGCCGAATCGCGCAGAAAACGCCCATCGGCACCGATAGCAGAAGTGTCAGTACGGCACTGGCCGCCACCAGCTCGAGGGTCGCCGGCAGATAGCGGGCAATCACGCTGAGCGCAGGCTCGTGAAAGAAGTAGGAGCGGCCGAAATCCAGGTGCAAGGCGTCGTTCGCGAAATCCAGATATTGCGCCCACAGCGGGGCATCCAGACCGAGCGAGTGACGCAGTGCCGTGGCTTCTGCCTCGGTAGCCGCTGGCCCGAGCATCTGCTGGACGGGATCTCCCAGTCCACCTTGGATCGCGAAGCCGATCATGCTGATGATGAACATCACCAGGACCGCCTGGCACAGCCGCCGAATCAGAAACGGGATCATCGAGACCGCACGACCACGTCGCCCAGATAGGGCATGTTCATGACATTCAGCACGGGCGCGATATCGACCCGCTCGGCCGCCGCCCAGGCGAGATTCTGCCAGTACAGCGGGATGAACGGAGCGTCGTCATGGATCGCCTGCTCGGCCTGCCTCAGCAACTGGGCGCGAGCGTCCGGCCGGGTGGTGAGGTTCGCCCGGTCGACCAGCGCGTCGATCTGCGGATTGCAGTACTCGCTGGCGTTGTAACGCCCGGCGCCCGTGTCGGGATCGGGACAGAAGGTCAGATACTCGAAAAAATTGGCGGAATCGCCGGTATCGGAGTACCAGCCCATCATCATCATGTCGGCGGCACGGTTATCGTATTTGGCCCAATACTGATTCTTGGGTAGCGTCTCGAATTCGACAGTGACGTTGATCTTGGCCAGCATGGCGGCAATCGCCAGTGCCACCTGTGCGGTCTGGGCATCGTTCACGTAGCGGTTGTTGGGCGCCATCAGGGTGACCGAGAACCCGTCGCCGTAGCCGGCGTCACGCATCAGCTCTCGGGCCCTGGCGAGATCATAGCGTGGCGTCAGCGTCGATACGTGCCCAGCATAACCCTTGGGCGACATCTGCGCCGCGGGTGTCGCAAAGCCTTTCAGCAGACGCTCGGCAATGGCCGTCTGATTGACCGCGTAGGCAAAGGCGCGTCGCACGCGCGCATCGCGAAATGCCGGTACCCGCTGCTCGTTGAGCTGCAGCATGGTAATACGAGTGCCGGGCATGGTGACCAGCTTGACGCCATCCGCGTGACGTAATCGCTGCACGGCACTGAAGGGCACCGGCGAGATGAAATCGACGTCACCGGCGAGCAGGGCGGCGACACGAGTCGCACTCTCGGCGATCGGCGTCATGACCAGACGATCGACGTTGCCGGGTGAATCGTCGTCCCAGTATTTGGGGAAACGCTTGAACTCGATCCGGGTGCCCGGCTGACGCGACACGATCTCGAAAGGGCCGGTGCCAGACAGGTGATTCGAGGCAAAGGAGTTGCCATTCTTGACGATCTCGCTCTTGTCCTGCCCCTTGGCCGAAGTGCCGGTATAGAACTGGCTGTCCATCGGAAAGATATAGGTCGCGAGGTTGAGCAGTAGCGGATAGGGCTGACGCGTCCGCAGGTCGACGGTGAAGTCGTCGACCGCTTCGACGCGTTCGACGGGAGCGAAAATGGCGCGGAAATCCGGGCTCCGCTTGAGACGCTGCACCGTCCATACGACATCCTTGGCCGTGAAAGCGTTACCGCTATGAAAGGTGACGCCGTGCCGCAGGTGTAGCCGCATGGTCGTATCGTCGAGTCGTTCCCAATCGGTGGCCAGCCGGGGTTCGAGCTGAAGATCCCGGTTCCAGCGAACCAGCGGGTCGAAGGCCAGATGGGAGAGCTGGAGCATGCCGATGGCAAGCTGTTCGTGAATATCCAGCGACACCGGGTCGGTGTCATAGGCCACTCTGAGCAGGGTGCTCTTATCGTCCGCCATGGCTGCGCAAGTCAATGGCAACAGAGACAGGCTTCCCATCAGCAAGCCAAGCAGAATCGTCGTGAGACGCATTGCGGGTCCGATATTGTTATGAAATCACGCCTTGAGATGACGTGGGGAACGTTGCCAATGCATGCTGCCATTGGTCATTGGCTCGATCGGTAATGTCTGGCAGATCCATCGTGTCATCCACCTTACTCATGGACGACCGATGGACCCAATCGAAATCTCGAACCATGCCATTCAATCAGCGAATAGCTCGACTCGGCTCATGAGATGTTCGGCTCTGATGATGCAGGTCTGCTGCCTGGCGTTCACTCCTGGGCGGAGAAGGTCGGCTGAATACGGATACTTCCCATCTGATCGGCGCGTGACACGGTGCAGCCCAGATCATTGACGCGACCATCCGTGAGGCCATAGACCCAGCCATGCACGGACAGCGGCTGCTCCCGCTCCCAGGCACGCTGAATGATCTTGGTACGGCACAGGTTGGCAACCTGGAGGCGAACATTGTGTTCGCACATGCGGTCGACCTGCTCATCCAGGGGGAGTGACTCGAGTGTCGGCCGATGCTGCTGATAGAGCTCGCTGATGCTATTGAGCCAGTAGTCGACGATACCGTGCTCCCCGCCAGTGATTGCGGCCCTGACCCCACCACAGCCGTAGTGCCCGACCACCATGATGTGCTTGACCTTGAGCACGTCGACGGCGAACTGAACGACCGACAATGCATTCATGTCGTTGTGGTAGATCAGATTGGCAACGTTACGGTGAACGAAAACTTCACCTGGTGGCAGGTCGACGATCTGGTTGGCAGGTACGCGACTATCCGAGCATCCGATCCAGAGATAGTCGGGATTCTGCTGCTGGGAAAGCTCCGCAAAGAAGTTCGGAGCACGCTGCTGCACACCGTCGGCCCAGCGCCGATTCTGTTCGAGAAGAGTCTGGATATCGCTCATGACAGTAACCTGAGTACGTGGCTTGGCGAACGTCTTGTGTCGCCGTCAAGACAACGATTCTAGGCTATCCGGCGATATTTTCGAAGTCACACCATCTGACGCGCCGAACGCGAGCATCACGCCTTGCAAAGCTTTTTTTATATCGCCTCGATAGTCACGGACTTTTCCGACACCGGATCGAGGCTGGTATCATCGCCGCATCATGTCTCAAGGAGTTTCACTGTGGCGAATTACGATTACGATCTTTTCGTGATAGGAGCCGGTTCCGGTGGTGTACGTGCCGCACGGACGGCTGCAGCAACGGGCGTCAAAGTGGCCGTTGCCGAAGATCGCTATCTGGGCGGTACCTGTGTCAACGTCGGCTGCGTGCCGAAGAAGCTGTACTCCTACGCGGCACATTTTCATGACGCCTTCGAAGACAGCAGCGGTTTCGGCTGGACGATACCGCAGGCGCCGAAATTCGATTGGGCCACGCTTCGTGACAACAAGGTCGAAGAGATCAAGCGTCTCAACGGCATCTACAACCGCCTGCTGGAAGGGGCCGGCGTCACGCTGATCAATGGCCGGGCCAAAGTCGTCGATGCCCACGCGGTCGAGGTCAATGGCGAGCGCATCACCGCGGAGAAGATTCTGGTCGCGGTCGGCGGCTGGCCGTGGACGCCGCAGTTCGAGGGCAGCGAATATACCGTCAACTCCAACCAGGTATTCGACCTCGACGACTTCCCCAAGCGCTTTCTGGTCCTGGGCGGCGGCTATATCGCCGTCGAGTTCGCCAGCATATTCAATGGCCTGGGCGCCGATACGCACCTGGTCTATCGTGGCGCGCTATTTCTGCGCGGATTCGACCACGAAGTTCGCGAGTTCACGCGGGACGAAATGGCCAAGAAGGGCGTCAACCTGCATTTCGAGGCCAATATCGAGCGTATCCGCAAGGTGGAAGGCGGGCTCGAAGTGACATTGACCAACGGTGAACAGCTCGAGGTGGATGCCGTGCTTGCCGCCACAGGGCGTCGTCCGCACCTGGAAGGGCTGGGCCTGGATTCGCTGGGCGTGGAGCTCAACACCGACGGCACGCTCAAGGTCAACGAGCGCTACGAATCCTCCGTGCCGTCGATCCTTGCGTTGGGCGACGTAACCGGCGGCCCCGAGCTGACGCCGGTCGCGCTGGCAGAAGCCATGCACCTGGTTCAGCATCATTACGGCGACAAGACACCGGGACCGCTCGACTACCAGAACATCGCGACGGCCGTGTTCTGCCATCCCAATATCGGCACCGTGGGTCTTTCCGAAGAAGAAGCGCGCGAGCGCTTCGGCGCAGTGCGCATCTACAGCGCGGATTTCCGTCCGATGAAGCACACGCTGTCCGGCAGTGACGAGCGCTGCCTGATGAAGCTGGTGGTCGATGATGCCAGCGACCGCGTCGTCGGCGCCCATATGGTTGGTGACGAAGCGGGGGAAACCATTCAAGGCATCGCGATCGCCGTGCGCGCCCAACTGACCAAGACGGATTTCGACGCCACGGTGGGTATCCACCCGACGGCAGCGGAAGAGTTCGTTACCATGCGCAGCCTCACTCGCCGCTGATCACGGCTCCGCTGCTACGTTCAATGGCCGCCCTCGAGGCGGCCATTGTCGTTATGCCCGATGTCCGGCCTTCGTGACTCTCATCGGCGCGCCCCGAATTCGCCATCAGAGAAAGTTCTTCAGAACGATGCGAGCATGGGGCCTCAAAGACTTCGCCTATTTCCTCCAATACATCTTCCTTCAATATATCGCCAGCCTTCGTCTAGACTGGAATTGCCGGAATTTCCGGATGCTCACCCAGCATATAAATATTCATTATTGAACTGGTTGAGTAAAATAACCTGCGGTTTGA
>NZ_CALFQK010000007.1:0-28686 GCF_937921195.1 uncultured Salinicola sp. | reverse complement strand
GCTGCCACGGTTGTCGAGCTCGCCGACCTTGCGCTTGGGCGACTTGTCGCTGTCGAGGAATTCGCCGTTGGCGCGGTCCAGCGTGGCTGACAGGATCTTGGCGCGAGCGTTGTCGAAGGTGCTGCCGAGATGCTCGAGCGACGCCGCGAGCGCCAGGAACTCACCCAGTGAGTCCCAGCGCAGGTGGTTCTCCTCCAGGAACTGCTGGACGTGCTTCGGCGCGGAGCCGCCGGCACCGGTCTCGAACAGGCCGCCGCCGTTCATCAGCGGCACGATGGAGAGCATCTTGGCGCTGGTGCCGAGTTCCATGATCGGGAACAGGTCGGTCAGGTAGTCGCGCAGCACGTTACCGGTGACGGAGATGGTGTCTTCGCCCTTGCGGATGCGCTCCAGAGACACCTTCATCGCTTCCACCGGCGCGAGGATACGGATATCCAGGCCGTCGGTGTCGTGATCCTTGAGGTAGGTCTCGACCTTTTCGATCAGCTTGGCGTCGTGGGCGCGGTTGGCGTCGAGCCAGAAGATCGCCGGCGATCCGCTTTCACGGGCGCGATTGACGGCCAGCTTGACCCAGTCCTTGATCGGCGCATCCTTGGTCTGGCACATGCGCCAGATGTCGCCGGCCTCGACGTCATGGCTGAACAGCGTCTGGCCGTTCTCGTCGGTGACGACGACGGTGCCGTCGGCCGGGATGTGGAAGGTCTTGTCGTGTGAGCCGTACTCTTCGGCTTTCTGCGCCATCAGGCCGACATTGGGCACGCTGCCCATGGTGGTCGGATCGAAGGCGCCGTTCTTCTTGCAGTCCTCGATCACGGTCTGGTAGATGGTCGCGTAGCAGCGGTCCGGAATCACCGCCTTGGCGTCGTGCAGGGCGTCGTCGGTGCCCCACATCTTGCCGGAATCGCGGATCATCGCCGGCATGGAGGCGTCGATGATCACGTCACTCGGCACGTGCAGGTTGGTGATGCCCTTGTGGGAGTTGACCATCGCCAGCGACGGCCGCTCCTTGTAGAGCGCCTCGATGTCGCTCTTGATCGCGTCCTGCTGCTCGCTCGGCAGTTTCTCGATCGCGCTGTAGAGATCCCCGATGCCGCTGCTGGAGTTGAAGCCGGCCAGTTTCAGCGCCTCGGCGTGCTTCTCCAGCGCCTCCTTGTAGAACTCCTCGACCACGATGCCGAACATGATCGGGTCGGAGACCTTCATCATGGTCGCTTTCAGGTGCAGCGAGAACAGCACGCCGCGCTTCCTGGCATCCTTGATCTCGCTGTCGATGAAGTTGCGCAGGCGACGGCTGCTCATGCTCGCGGCGTCGACGACTTCGCTCTCCTTGACGGCGAGGCCCTCCTTCAGCGTGATGTGGGTACCGTCTTTCTGCTGCAGTTCGATCTTGAGCTTGCCGGCCTTGGCGATCACCGCGGACTGCTCGCTGCCGTAGAAGTCGCCTTCGCTCATATGGGCGACGTGAGACTGCGAATCGCTGCTCCACTCGCCCATGCGGTGCGGATACTTGCGGGCATAGTTCTTGACCGACTTGGGCGCGCGGCGATCGGAGTTGCCCTCGCGCAGCACCGGGTTGACCGCGCTGCCCTTGGCCTTGTCGTAAGCCGCCTTGATCGCTTTCTCGTCGTCGTTCTTGGGCTCTTCCGGGTAATCCGGCAGGGGGTAGCCCTGGCTCTGCAGCTCCTTGATCGTTGCCTTGAGCTGGGGGCCCGACGCGCTGATGTTGGGCAGCTTGATGATGTTGGCTTCGGGGGTGGTCGCCAGTTGGCCGAGTTCGGCCAGATCGTCGCTGACGCGCTGCTCTTCGCTCAGCAGGTCGGGGAACTGGGCCAGGACGCGCGCGGCCAGAGAGATGTCGCGGGTTTCGACCGTGATGCCGGCGGTGCCGGTAAAGGCTTCGATGATCGGCAGCAGAGAGTAGGTGGCAAGGGCCGGGGCTTCGTCGGTCAGGGTGTAGATGATCTTCGGCGTATTGGACATGTCTGTTCGTTAACCTCTCTTTGGCAATGACACGAAGTGTCGAGTGCGTGCGGAAACTCGAGTGCGCGTCCCGCCCCTCCGTTTCGGCTCGATACGTCAGCGTTCGACGCCATCCTCTGTCGATCGCCCGACGCTTGCTCGAACCAGGAGGCGAGACATCCTCCCGGGTGTCGGTTGCTGGCACCGTGGCTGGCCAACACTCGGGGCTGAAATCGATCGCGGCGGCGGCGCGTGAAAGTTGTCGACAACCTGCAGTCGCGACCGAGTATACCAGCGGCAGTGGGCCAGCGCATTCACGTGACCCGACAGCGGGCCGACGATCACGGCCGTTCGAGTGCCACGATCTCCACCCAGTTCGTCTTGTGGCCGGTGGCGACGTCGCTGAGATGGGTCAGGCCGCCGCTGGCCGATTCGATTCGATAGAGCGACAGGTGATCGCTCAGTTCGCCGGCGGCTACCAGGTAGCGCCCGGTGGGATCGATCCCGAAGCCGCGGGGCTGCTGCACCGTCGGCTGATTGCCGACGAAGTGCAGCTCGCCGGTTTCCGGGTTGGCCCGCAGCGTGCTGAGAGTGCTGCTGGTGCGCTCGGAGAGGTAGAGGTAGCGGCCGTCCGGCGTGATGTGCAGGTCGGCGGCCCAGATGCGCGGCGCATCGTCCCCGGCGGGAATCTCTTCACGGGGCATGCCCGGCGCGAGGCCGTGGCTCTCGGGCAACCCCTGGCAGATGCCGACCCGGCTCAGCGTGCCGCTGTCGGCGTCCAGCGCGAAGGTCGTGACCGTGGCATCGAACTCTCCCAGTACGTAGACGAATCGTCCGCTGGGCGAAAACACGAAGTGGCGTGGGCCGGAACCGGCAGCCGTCTCGGCGACGGCCGGCTCGTTGGGGGCGAGCGCGCCGTCGGCGAAGTAGAACTGGGCCAACTGGTCGTCGCCCAGGTTGGTGGCAATGACGTGGTGATTGTCCGGCGTCGCCTGGATGGCATGCGCGCGGCTGCCGGTGCCCAGCGTCTGGGTGGCATCACCGGCGACGCCGTTGTCGTCGATGGGGCTGACGCTGACCAGGTTGCCGCCGTAGGATGCGGCCAGCAGGTAGCGGCCGGTACGGTCGGTGGCGATGTAGGCCATGCTGCCGTAGAGCGCGCCACTACCCAGCGCCGTCAGCTCCCCGGTGCTGGCTTCGATGCGATAGCTCAGGACCCGCAGCGGATCGCTGCGGATCGCGGCGTAGAGATACCTTCGATCGGGACTGACGGCCAGCGGCATCACATTCTCTGCCGCCTCGATGGTGGCCAGGGGGACCAGCGCCTCGTGCTGGCGGTCCAGACGATAACTGCCAATGGTTCCATCGCCGGCGTTGGCGACGTAGACGACGGTATCGAGCGCGGGTTCGGCTGGAGACATGGGGCGTTCCTGAGCGGTTGACAGTGTTCGTGCAAAAGCCTCGTCGTCCCGAAGCGTGTCGACCGTTGGCGCGGTGACGACGAATGGCAGAGGGATGAAGCTCCGTTGTAGCATCGGCCGGCCATTGGCGTCGATTGCCGATAGGTCGAGCCGATGCCCTCAGCGCCTGCCATCCAGCCGGCTCTGCAGCAGCTTGAGAATGGCGCGCTCGTCGAGGCCGGTCAGCTCGTCGTCTTTCGCCAGTTCGGTCTCGACCAGCTTGCGGAAATGTTCCAGCGTCCGGCCATCGAGATAGCTCTCGACGACACGCGGGTCGATATAGCTCGCCTTGGCGATGCTCGGCGTATTGCCCAGCGTCTTGGCGACCCGCTCGACGGCCTGGCGCACGTTGCCCTGGCTTGTCTTGTCGTTGTCGCCGGGCCCCAGCTCCTCCAGCGCCAGCGCGGCGATCGAGGTTCCGGCCCAGGTCCGAAAATCCTTGGCGCTGAAGCGCTCGCCCATCACCTCGTGGATATAGTCGTTGAGGTCGTGGCTATCGACCTTGACCTTGTGGCCGTCGTCATCGAAATACTTGAAGATCTCGTAGCCGGGAATGTCGTCGAGCTCGCCGACGATCTTCGCCAGGCGTTCATCCTCGACCACCCGATGCTGGTCCTGCCCGCTCTTGCCTCGGTAATCGAAGATCAACTCGTCGCCGTCGATGGTCAGCTGTTTCGAACGCATGGTCGTCAGGCCATAGGAGTCGTTCTCCTCGCGGTAGCGCTCGCTGCCGGGCCGGAAGTAGGCGCTATCGATCAATCTGACCATGCAGGCGAGGACCTTTTCCCGTGGCATGCCGTCGAGTAGCAGATGCTGGCCGGTCACCCGTCGCATCGGCGTCAGGCGCTGGGCGAACTCGACGATTCGGTCGAATTTCAGTATCTCGCGCTTCTGGCGCCACTTGGCGTTGTAGACGTACTGCTTGCGGCCGGCGCTGTCGCGGCCCGTGGCGTGGATATGGTGACGCTTGTCGAGCACGACCTCGACTTCCTGCCAGGCCGGCGGAATGGCCAGCGATGCGATCCAGTCGCGCCATGCCTCGTCCTTGAGTGTCTTGCCGTCGTCCAGGCGGTAGGTGAATCCCTTGCCGCAACGGTGGCGGGTGACTCGCTTCGGGGTTTTGGCAGTCATGGCAAACTCCTTTTGCCGACACCGATCATCGGTGTTGTCCGCCGTCATTGGCGTGACGGATTCGAGATCAGGATAGACCAGCGCCGCTAAAACACTCGATGCACGACGGTTTGACCTAGACTGGGCGAATTCTGGTCCAGGAACGGGAGTGGCGAGATGGTAGGACGTTTTCGATGGGTTTGGCGCCGGCTACACCGATCCTTGTGGTATCGCGCCACGCTCTTTTCGTTGGGCGGGGTGCTCACGGCACTCGTCGCCTGGCTGGCGTCGCCCTGGTTGGACATCCCATCGGTCGTCAGCATCGGCTCACGGTCGGTGGACAGCATCCTCAATATCATCGCCTCCAGCATGCTGGCGGTGACCACTTTCTCGTTGAGCGTGATGGTAACGGCGTATGGCTCGGCGACCAGCAACGTCAGTCCGCGGGCGACACTGCTGCTGATCGAGGACCGCATCACGCAGAATACCCTGGCGACGTTCATCGGCGCGTTTCTCTTCAGCCTGGTCGGCATCATCGCCCTGGCAGCCGATGTCTACGACGCAGACGGCCGCACGCTGCTGTTCGCCGCGACGATCGTGGTCATCGTGCTGGTGGTCTATCAACTGATCAAATGGGCCGGTTATCTGACCCGGCTGGGCCGGGTGCGGGACACCATCGCCAAGGTCGAGCGCGCGGCGAGCGACGCCTTCCAGTCTCGCATCGAGAACCCGTACCTCGGCGGCCAGGCAATGCCGGCGCAACGCCCGCCGGGACAGCATCCCGTTCGTGCCGGCGAGGTTGGCTACGTTCAACACATCGACATGCCGCTGCTCGATTCGATGGCGACCAACGAGCGAGAAGCGATCTACGTGCAGGTGCTGCCGGGCAAGTTCGTCGATAGCAGCGTCGTACTGGCCACAAGCGGCGAGACCAGCGACGAGCGGATCAGGAAGATTCGCACCGCTTTCACCATTGGCCCGTCGCGGCGCTTCGAGCAGGACCCGCGCTTCGGCATCATCGTGCTGGCCGAAGTCGCCTCCAAGGCGCTCTCGCCGGGTATCAACGATCCGGGCACCGCCATCGACGTGATTGGCTGTGGCGTTCGCGTGCTGACGCCGTGGGCAAGGCATGCGGCCGACGGTATCGATGAAGCCGAACAGCCCGCCTCTCATGTCTTCGTCGAGCCACTCTCGACGGCCGACGTGTTCGACGATTTCTTCACGCCGATTGCACGCGACGGTGCCGCCACGGTAGAGATCGGGATCCGGCTGCAGAAGGCGTTGAGCGCGCTGGCGCCGATCGGTGACGAGCGCCTCGGGCGTCTCGTCACCGACCACCGCGAACTTCTGCTCAAGCGCTTCGACCAGGGGCTGACGCTGGACGACGATCGCCAGCGGGTCAGACGCGCGGCGAACGACTGACCCGCGGGGCGGTTCAGTTCAGGCCGAGCAGACCGCGAAGCGTCGACAGGTCCTCGGCGAGCACGGTCACCGGGCCGGTCAGGGCTCGGCGGTCGGCAGCGCTGACCCGGTCGTAGGATTCGAAGCCCGCACTGGGGTCGTCGGCCTCCAGGCGGTAGTCGGCCAGGGTCTCTTCCACGTCGTCGAAGTTGTCCTGGACGCGCTCGACGAACCCGACGTCCTCCTGCGCGGCCAACGGCTTGAACAGCTCGAAGATTTCCCGGGCGCCGTCAACATTGGCCTGGAAATCCCACAGGTCGGTGCGGCTGTAGCGATCCTCCTCGCCGGAGACCTTGGTCGCCGCGACCTCTTCCATCAGGGCGGCGGCCCCGCCGACGACCGTCTCGGGCGGGAAGGTCAGGCCCTGGACGCGAGCGTCGAGGTCGTCGACGTCGTCCATCAGGCCCTGGGCGTACTTGTCCATGCCCTCGGTGCTGTGGTCATGGAACAGGGCGTACTCGAGGCGGTGGAAGCCGGTGAAGTCGGGGTCCTCGACGCCTTTCTCGTAGTCGTCCTCCCGCGCGTCGATGCTGGCGTCGAGGTCGGCGAACAGCTCGGCAATGGGCTCGATGCGCTCGTAGTAGACCCGGGTCGGGGCGTAGAGCGCCCGCGCCTTCTCGACGTCACCGGCCTGGACGGCGGCGGTGAAGTCCCGGGTGTGGCTGACCAGTTGCTCGAGGTTGTCGAGTACGTAGAGCTTGTAGTCGGCGACCGGGCCGACCAGCGCTTCCGGCGCCACCGCCGCCTGGGCGGCTGGAGTCGTGACAAGGGCGGTGAGAGGCGCGAGCGGTAGTAGCGCGAAGGCGCCGGTAGCGATCCACTGTCGGGTTGTCTTCATTGTCTGTCTCCGTTGAATGATCCGAGTGCCAGTCGGCGGTCATGAATCATCGGCTCGTCGTCGCGAGCGCGGTTGTCTTCGATAACGACTCTGGGTGCCCGAGTGCTGATGCCCGAATCTCGTCGCCAGAGTCTCGCTGCCTGAGCCGAGCAGGCTCAGGCAGAGGCGGCCAACAGGCCGCTGCCCAGAAAATCGCTGTCGTCCCGTGCCCCGGGCAGCACGAAGAAGTAGCCGCCGCCCACCGGCTTGATGTACTCCTCCAGCGGCTCGCCGTCGAGGCGGCGCTGAACGGTGATGAATCCCGCCTCCAGGTCCGCCTGGAAGCAGAGGAACAGCAGTCCCATGTCGAGCTGGCCGTTGGCCTCGACGCCGTTGGAGTAGTTGAACGGTCGCCGCAGGATGCGATTCTTCTCGGTGGCGGGCGTGCGCGGATTGGCCAGCCGGATATGGGCGTCGAGCGGGGTGATCTTGCCCTCCGGGTCCCGTGAGTAATCGGGGACGTCCTGCTCCCTGCCTTCCGCGGCGTTGTCGGAAAGCGGTGCGCCGCTCATCTTGCGACGGCCGAAGATCATCTCCTGCTCATGCAGCGGCGTGCGATCCCACCGCTCGACGAAGTTGCGGATGATACGCGCCGCGAGATAGCTGCCGCCGCGAGCCCAGGCCGGTTCGTCGTGATCCCTGCCGACCCACACCAGCTCGTCCATCAGCGCCTCGTCGTCTCCACTCGGATTGGCAGAACCGTCGCGGAAGCCGAGGAAGTTACGTGCACTGCCGTCGATATCGCCCGGCGCGGGCGGCAGCGGCGGCACGGTGCCTTCCTGCTTCCAGCGCACCATCAGCAGCCCCGGCGTGTTCTTGATGATGTCGCGCAGCGCGTGGTAGCCGGTGTCCAGGGTGTTGGCGCAGATCTGGAGCGCCAGGTCGCCATGGCAGCGTGCGGCGTCCAGCGCGTCGTTGGGAAAGCCCTCCATGCGCTGCAGGCGTTGCGGCCGGGCGCTCGCCAGACCGTAGCGCCGGTCGAACAGGGAGGCGCCCACCGCCAGGGTCATGGTCAGGCCGTCAGGGGCGATCACGGGACCCAGGATGCCGGAGTCCGGTGGCGGAAACAGCGGGTCGCGTTCGGGAATCCTGCCGCCCTGGGTCAGAAAGGCCATCCGCTCGGTCAGTATCTTCAGCAACCTTTCCAGGTCGTCCCGGTCCCGTGCCAGGACGTCGAACGCGACCAGCATGCCGGTGGCCGGGCGGGGAGTGACGACGCCCTGCTGATGCTCGCCGTGAAAGGGGTAGCGCAGCTGCGAGTCCTGCGCCTGCGGCGCGCTGGTCACGTCCTGGCCATGTCCGCTGGCGGCCAGGGCCGGGCAGGTGCCACCGAGCCCGATCCCGCCGAGTCCCAGGCCAAGGCCGGTCAAGCCGGCGCCCTTGAGGAAGCGACGGCGTTCACGATGGGCGGGCACGGGCGTGTCCGCCTGGGGAGGTGCTGTCTGGGAACGGTCTGTCCGGCGATGAAAGGGACAGCCTGAATGACGATCGAACTGACTCATGGGCGATGACCGATGTCGATTAACCTTCCAGGGTGAGGGTTTGATTGATGCCGGCGAGGGAGTCGGCCAGGGTGCCGGTCGCCTGCAGCAGGGCCCCGGCGGCGACGCCGGATGGCGTCGACGAATCGATGGCCGTCGGAAGATCCCGCTGCAGCGCCTTCAGGTTGGCCTGCAGGGTCTGGTGGACGGCGGGAGATCGATGCTCCAGCAGTGGCGACAGCAGCGAGACGATCTTGTCGGCTCCCTCCGTCAGGGCGACGAGATCGGCGAGATCCCGGCCCGCGATGGCGCTCCCTTCGCGGTGATGATCGAGCCACGCTTCCAGCACGCGGGAGGTGCCGGCGGCCAGTTGGGCCGGCGGGATCGAGGCGTGCTTCAGGCGTTCGGCGAGGGTGTCCACATCGGCCACCAGCTGCGCGGCCACGGGATTCAGGCCTGCGGTACCCTGATGCCCGAACAGCCCGGCGGCGAGCCGGTGGAAGCCGACGAAGGCAGGATCCGCTTCGCGCTGTTCGAAGTCGTCGGCGCGGGCGTTCAGGCGCTGATCGATATCGCTGTAGAGCCCGATGGGCATGGCGAGATGCAGGTCGATGCGACGCGCTTCCCGATAGGCCCGGCGGGCGGCATCGAGATCGTCGGCGGCGACGGCGTCGCGCAGCTCGACGACGCGGGTGCGGAGCTTTCGCAACTGCAGCGTGGTATAGACTCGGTACTCGGCCAGCGGCCCGACGAAGGCGGTCGCCGGAAGGGTGGACGCCGGAGCGCTCGAATCGCCGGCGACGACATGCAGGGTGCCGCGTGGATTGCTGAGCAGGCCGCAGGTCATCACGTAATCACCCGCCTTCAGCGTCGCGGTCAGCGGCTGGCGCAGGCCGGGCGCGATGTTCTCTCGCTCCGCGAGCACCATCACGCCGTCGATGATCTCCCATTCGATGGCCCGATCCGACCGGTTCACCACGGTGAACGTGCGCTGTCCGGCAGGCACTTCCAGGCGGTTGGGCTCGCAACCGCTGGCGGTCACCTCGACGACCTGGCCGTCGTCGCCGACCGGATTGACGGCCCGCAGCGAGAGCGTGAAAACGCCCAGGGCGACCAGCATCAGCAGAAACGACAACGCCATCCCCAGGCGCAGGCTGCGGGGGGAGGGCGGCGCGATGGAAGCGGCCTGTGACATGGCTCAGGCTCTCCCGTGCCGGGGCTGGGTCGCCGCCGCTGCCCGGGTCGACGACGGACGAAGCCACAGCAGCCACGACGCGACCGCCAGATAGCCGATATAAGCCACGACCTCACTCACCGTGGGGGCCGGCTGGTAGCCGAAGATGCCTGAAAACAGCGACCCCAGCGGCGTGTCCAGCGGCAGACGGTCGCTCAGGTCGAAAACCACCTCCTGGGCGTGATTCCAGAGGCCCGCCTCATGCAGCGCGCGTACCGAGCCGGCGAACAGGCCGGCCGCCACCAGCAGGATGAACAGGCCGGTGAGGCGGAAGAAATGCGCCAGCGGCAGCCTCAAACTGCCACGATAGAGGGCCAGGCCGGCGACGGCAGCGACGATCAGGCCCAGTAGCGCACCCAGCGGCGCCTCCGAGCTGCTGCTCTGCTGGAACACCGCCAGCAGAAAGAAGATCGATTCCAGTCCCTCGCGCGCCACGGCGAGGAAGACCATGGCGATCAGGGCGTAGGTGTGACGGCGTCCGCTATGGAACGCCTCGTCGAGCGCCCGGGTGAGGTCCCGCCGCATGCCGCTGGCGGCGCGGCGCATCCACATCACCATCCAGGTCAGCACGCCGACGGCGAGAAAGCCGACCAGGGCCTCGAACAGCTCCTGTTGACGCTGCGGGAATTCGGCGCTGGCGAACTGCAACCCCGCGCCAACGAACAGGGCGAGGGCGACCGCCAGGAAGATGCCGATCCATACCGCGGGCATCCAGGCGCCGCGGCCGGTCTGACGGAGATAGCTGGCGATGATGCCGACGACCAGGGCCGCTTCCAGCCCCTCTCTCAGCATGATCAGAAAGGGTACCAACATGGCAGACATCCAACGGTGGGTCGCGGTGAACGACGACGGGGCGACAAGGGTACGGTAACGCTGTGAATGATACTCGTTATCACCTCTGCCCGGTAACACTTTTTCACGTTTTGCTCGAATCGCGACACCGCTGGAGCGTGGGGATGACAGTCTGTTCTAAAAACGACATCGAGGTGCCTAATGACGATGACGATGTCGCGCAGAGATAAAAACGCATGCGTCGCATGGTCACAGGGATTACAGTCGAAACAGACCGGTCGAGACGCTGAAAAGTCACGTGACGGCCGCACTCGAGCGCCGTTCGGCGCCGATGAAGTCGCAGTGGACCGAGAGCGATAGACGCCAGGGAACCGCAATAACAATAACCGCCGAACCATCCTTGGAGGAGACATGAAATGGCAATCACCCCCGCTCGTGGTAGCGCCCCCACCCCCGCCGGCGCCGTGCCCGAACCGCAAACGCTTGGCTTCCTGCTGCTGGAAGATTTCACCCTGATCTCTTTGGCATCGGCTATCGAGCCGTTGCGGATGGCCAATCAACTTGCCGGACGCGAGCTCTACCGCTGGTACGTGATGACCATGGATGGCGCCCCCGTTCGGGCGAGTGACGGCATGCAGGTGACACCGGATGCCAGTGCCCATTCGCCGCTGCGGCTGGACTGGCTGGTGGTATGCGGAGGTGTCGCTCCCCAGCGCTCCGTCACCCCGGCCCTGCTGACCTGGCTGCAGAGCCGTCAGCGCCAGCTGCGGCGGGTGGGGTCGGTCTGTACCGGCAGCTGGGCCCTGGCCCAGGCGGGGCTGCTGAACGGTTACGACGCCAGCATCCACTGGGAGTGCCTGGCCGCGATCCAGGAGGCCTATCCGCGTACCGCGTGGAGCACCCGGCTATTCTCGATCGATCGCGACCGCTTCACGGCCTCCGGCGGCACGGCACCGCTGGACATGATGCTCAACCTGATCGGGCGCGACCACGGGCGCGAGCTGTCGGCGGCCATCTCCGAGATGTTCATCTACGAGCGGGTTCGCGGCGAGGAGGACCAGCAGCGGGTGCCGCTCAAGCATGTGCTGGGCACCACGCAGCCGAAACTTCTCGAGATCGTGGCGTTGATGGAAGCCAACATCGAGGAGCCGATCGAGCTCGACGAGCTGGCCAGCTACGTGGATGTCTCCCGGCGCCAGCTCGAACGCCTGTTCCAGCGTCACTTGCACTGCTCTCCGTCGCGCTACTATCTCAAGTTGCGGCTGACGCGAGCGAGGCAGCTGCTCAAGCAGACGCCGTTGCCGATCATCGAGATCGCCTCCGCCTGCGGTTTCGTCTCCACTCCCCACTTCTCGAAGTGTTACCGCGAGTATTTCGGCACGCCGCCGCGCGAGGATCGTGGCGAAACGCTGAAGATTCGTCGGCTGGAGCCTGCGGTGGCCCCATTGGCGGACAACGATCCGCTGATGCAATTCAGCAGTGCAACGGTGGCCTTGAGCCACGCCCGCGGGGAGCCGACCTACGCCAGTATCGCGCTGGGCTGAGGGGACGGTTCTCACATCCGGATCGGGCGGCCCTCGTGCCGCCCGTTGTCGTTGCCCGGCCAGCTGTCATTGCGACGCCTGGCCTATCCCACGGGCAGAGACTAGGGTTTGTATGAAAAGTCGGCGAGCGAAGGCAAGACAAGGCAAAAATCGGCGAAAGAGGACCGGGCTGGCGCTCCAGTTTACGGGGTGTAAATGAGTATCTTGACCGGGCTGGCGCACCAGCCGATTTTTAACGCCGTATCGCCGAGCGCAGACAGTTTTCGTACAGAGCCTAGATGACGACTCTGACCACGATCACCACGACCCCGAACGTGAGCACCCCGCCTACCACCGGCCAGCCCAGTGAGCGGGTCCTGCGCCAGACGACGAGCGTGACCCCCAATCCGACGACCGTCGCCAGCCAGCCGGCCGGATCCGGCGTGCGCGGCACCAGCGAGACACCCAGTACAGCAGCGATCATCATCGGACCCAGCACCACCAGCCACTTTGGCAGCACATCGACGGCGGCATCCCCGTCGCGGCGTTTCAGGCGCTGCTGCATCCAGATCAGCGGCAGCAGTCGGATCAGATAGGTGCCCAGCGCGGCGACGATCATGGCGATCCAGAGTTCGAGGCTCATCGGCGTTTTCCTCCCACCGGTCTGGCTCTCTCCGGCAGCCGGACGAGATAGAAGCAGAGTGCCCCGCAGGCGGCAGCCAGCGGGATCCCGATATTGGTCAACCCGGTCAGGGTGCAGAGCAGTGCGGCGGCGATACTGATACCGAGTGCGAGGGCCCAGCGTCTGGAGGTGAGACGCGGCACGAGCAGCACGAGGAAGAGCGCCGGCAGCGCAAACGGCATCACCTCGCCCAACAAGGGCCAGCGGTGGGTCAGCCACTCGCCGGCGACCGCCCCCAGCAACGAGCCGGCGATCCAGCTGAGCCAGGCCAGCAGGGCGGCGCCGAAGAACCAGCCGACGCGCTGCGTCGCGGGCAGCTGCGGTAATCGGCCATGGGCCAGCGCAAAGATCTGGTCGGTCAGACCGTGCATCAACCATGGCCACCAGCGGCTTTGCGGCAGCCAGGGCGCGATATTGGGGGCGTAGACGACATGGCGCACGTTGATCAGCAGCGTCAGCGCCACGGTCAGCCACAGGGGAGAGCCGCTGGCGATCATGCCGACGAACAGGAACTGCGAGGCCCCGGCATAGATCAGCGCCGAGATCGCCAGCGTCTCGACGGTGCTGAACCCCGCCTGCGTGGAGATCAACCCGAACGAGACGGCCACCGGGATGTAGCCACCCAACAGCGGCACCGCTTCACGGACGCCGATCAGCCAACCGCTCGAGGGTGACGGCATGTCGGTGTCAGGCATTCGATGGTTCTCCCCTGGCGTAGACGATGGTGACCAGCAGCGTCGCACCCGTGTCGCTGGCACGATATACGTGAGGTCGATCGGCAGCGAACGTGAAAATCTCTCCGGCGGCAAGCTGGCGCGGCTGTTCCGGAGGGCCGACCGACACCCGACCCTCGACGACCTGCAAGGTCTCCCGCGTTCCTGGCGCATGAGCCTCTGCGTGTCGCACCGTCCCGGGCGCGCAGCGCATCAGGTAGACATCGACCGCCGGCTCATCGTGATGCCGGTGATGGCTCTGCTCGATCAAGCGCACGCTGATCCCGTTCTCCTCCACCGGCGTCGCGACGGGCGCCACCAGGGTGCCGAACGGTACCCCGAGCCGCTTCGCCAGGCGCCACAGCGTATCGATGGTCGGATTGCCGACCCCCTGCTCGAGGCGGGACAGGTTCGACTTGGCGATCTCCGCCTGGGCGGCCAACTGCGTCAACGACAGGCCTCGCGCCTGGCGCAGCGCCTGGAGATGCCGTCCCAGGGTTTCCAGCGCGATCTCGTCCATGGATGAGGGTGTCCAGTCGTTCTTTATATAGAACGTTCTATATAAGGAACGCCTTGGCGTCAATAACGCACCCACACGATGGCTTCCGGAGCCGGGAGTCTGTCGCAGGCAGGCAAGTCGGCGTGACGCAATCGGGACACTCGAATTCGCTTTCGGTCGGCGAGGGGAGGGAGCGCGGGGATATGCTGCGCGGAACGATCGTCTTCGGGCTTCCGGCCATACGCCGCGACGGCTGCGAAAGGCGCACAAAACCCAGGAGGAGTTCCGCATGTCGACGCCATCTCTGCACGACGATGCCATCATCATCGATGGCCTGATCATCGCCAAATGGGATCGGGCCCTGTTCGAGGATATGCGCAAGGGCGGGCTGACGGCCGCCAACTGCACGGTATCGGTATGGGAGGACTTCGAGTCCACCGTCGACAACATCGTCGCCGTCAACCAGCTGATGCGCGACAACGCCGAGCTGGTGCGTCCGGTGCACACCACCCGCGACATCACCCGGGCCAAGGAGGAGGGCAAGACCGGCATCATCCTCGGCTTCCAGAACGCCTACGCCTTCGAGGACAAGCTGGGCTACATCGAGATCTTCAAGAAGCTCGGCGTGGGCATCACCCAGCTCTGCTACAACACCCAGAACCTGGTCGGTACTGGCTGCTACGAGCGCGACGGTGGTCTCTCCGGCTACGGCCGCGAGGTGATCGCCGAGATGAACCGGGTCGGCATGATGTGCGACCTCTCCCACGTCGGCTCCAAGACCTCCGAAGAGATCATTCTCGAATCAAGCAAGCCGGTCTGCTACTCCCACTGTCTGCCCAGCGGGCTCAAGGAGCACCCCCGCAACAAGTCCGACGACGAGCTCAAGTTCATCGCCGACCACGGCGGTTTCGTCGGGGTGACCATGTTCACGCCGTTCCTCAAGGCGGGCGTCAACGCCACCGTCGAGGATTACGTCGAGGCGATCGTCTACATCATGAACATCGTCGGCGAGGATGCCATCGGTATCGGTACCGACTTCACCCAGGGCCAGGACGAAGCCTTCTTCGAGTGGCTGACCCACGACAAGGGCTACGCCCGCCGCCTGACCCGCTTCGGCGAGATCATCAATCCCAAGGGCATCCGCACCATCGGCGAGTTCCCCAACCTGACCCAGGCGCTGCTGGACCACGGCCTTTCCGAGCCGGTGGTGCGCAAGATCATGGGGGAGAACTGGGTGCGGACGTTGAAGGATGTCTGGGGGGAATAACCCCTGCGGGGAGCTGTAAGCCATAAGCTTTAAGCTGGAAGAAAAAGCCAAAAGCAAAAACCATTTGTTTTGGCAGATGGAAGCGGTTGTTCCTTGGCTTACGGCTTACGGCTCCAGAACAATTTTTGAGGTAACCGATATGACCCAGATGGCCCCCGAACTGCCGATCAACGTCGATAGCGACACCGGTGTCTGGACCACCGATGCGCTGCCGATGCTCTACGTGCCGCGCCACTTCTTCATCAACAACCACGTCGCCATCGAAGAGGCGCTGGGGGTGGAGGCCTACGCCAGGATTCTCTACGACGCCGGCTACAAGTCCGCCTGGCACTGGTGCGAGAAGGAGGCCGAGCTGCACGGTCTCGAGGGCGAGGCGGTCTTCGAACACTACATGAAGCGCCTGTCGCAGCGCGGCTGGGGGCTGTTCGCCACCGAGGCGATCGATCTCGACGCCGGCACGGCCAGGGTGCGCCTGGAGCACTCCTGCTTCGTCTACCAGTTGGGCAAGACCGGCAAGAAGGAGGAGTACATGTTCACCGGCTGGTTCGCCGGCGCCATGGACCAGATTCTCGAGGCCCGCGGCAGCAGCCTGCGCACCCGCGCCGAGCAGACCCAGAGCGGTGCCGAGGCGGGCTGCGAGGTTGGCTACTTCGACGTCACGCCGCGCTGACGGCGGCCCTCGCGACAGCCATCAATAATTCAAGCAATTCCGTGTACTGAAGAACTCGTGGCGGCCGCACCTGACCCAGGGCCGCGCGAGTTCGGGGAGATGACCGGCCATGGCTCATGAAGCCCTGTTCAAACCGATCCAGATCGGCAAGTTGACCATCCGCAATCGCGTGGTGAGCACCGCCCACGCCGAGGTCCACGCCACCGACGGCGGCATGACCACGGATCGCTACGTCAAATACTACGAAGAGAAGTCGAAGGGCGGTTGCGGGCTCTGCATCTGCGGCGGCTCCTCGCCGGTCTCCATCGACAGCCCGCAGCAGTGGTGGAGTTCGGTCAACGTCGCCACCGATCGCATCATTCCCCACTTCCAGAATCTGGCCGACGCGGTGCACAAGCACGGCGGCAAGATCATGATCCAGATCACCCACATGGGGCGTCGCTCGCGCTGGGACGGTCACAACTGGTCGACGCTGCTGTCGCCGTCGGGCATCCGCGAGCCGGTTCACCGCGCCACCTGCAAGACCATCGAGGAGGAGGAGATCTGGCGCATCATCGGTGATTTCGCCCAGGGGGCGCGGCGGGTCAAGGAGGGCGGCCTCGACGGCTGCGAACTCTCCGCGGTCCACCAGCATCTGATCGACCAGTTCTGGAGCCCGCGGGTCAACAAGCGCACCGACCAGTGGGGCGGCAGCTTCGAGAATCGCATGCGCTTCGGCATGGAGGTGCTCAAGGCGGTACGTGCCGAAGTGGGCGACGACTTCTGCGTCGGCATGCGCATCTGCGGCGACGAGTTCCACCCCGATGGCCTGTCCCACGACGACATGAAGCAGATCGCCGCCTACTACGATGCCACCGGCATGGTCGACTTCTTCGGCGTGATCGGCTCCGGCTGCGATACCCACGACACCCTGGCCAACGTCATCCCCAACATGTCCTACCCGCCGGAGCCGTTTCTGCATCTGGCGGCGGGCATCAAGGAGGTGGTCTCGGTGCCGGTCATCCACGCCCAGAACATCAAGGACCCGACCCAGGCCGAGCGCATCCTCGAGGGCGGCTACGTCGACCTGGTGGGGATGACCCGGGCCCACATCGCCGACCCCCACATCATCGCCAAGATCAAGGCGGGTCAGACCGACCAGATCCGTCAGTGTGTGGGCGCCAACTACTGCATCGACCGCCAGTACCAGGGTCTCGACGTGCTCTGTATCCAGAACGCGGCGACCTCGCGGGAGTACATGGGGCTGCCGCACATCATCGAGAAGAGCAGCGGACCCAAGCGCAAGGTGGTGGTGGTCGGCGGTGGCCCCGGCGGCATGGAGGCAGCGCGCGTGGCGGCGGAGCGGGGCCACGACGTCACCCTGATCGAAGCCCAGCCCCAGCTCGGCGGCCAGATCACCCTCGCCGCGCGGGCACCGCAGCGCGACCAGATCGCCGGCATCACCCGCTGGTACGAGATGGAGCTGGCGCGCCTCGGGGTCGATGTCCAGCTCGAGACCCGCGCCGACGATTCGGTGGTGCGCGACCTGCAGCCGGACGTGGTGGTGCTGGCCAACGGCGGCCATCCGTTCCTCGAGCAGGTGCCCGAGTGGGGCTACTCGGACAATCCTGACGAGAGCCTGGTGGTCAGCAGCTGGGACATCCTCGGCGGCAAGGTCGAGCCGGGCAAGAACGTGCTGGTCTACGACACCATGTGCGAGTTCAGCGGCATGTCCACCGCCGACTATCTCGCCAGCAAGGGCTCGACGGTGGAGATCGTCACCGACGACACCAAGCCCGGCGTGGCGATCGGCGGCACCACCTTCCCGACCTACTACCGCAGCCTCTATCAGCAGTCGGTGGTGATGACCGGCGACCTGGGGCTGCACAAGGTCTATCGCGAAGGCGACAAGCTGGTGGCGCTGTTCGAGAACGAGTACACCGGCGAGCACGAGGAGCGGGTGGTCGATCAGGTGGTGATCGAGAACGGCGTGCGTCCGGACGAGTCGCTCTACTACGCGCTCAAGGAGCGTTCGCGCAACCATGGCCAGATCGATCTCGAGGCGCTCTACGCGGCGACGGCGCAGCCGACCCTGGCCGAGAGCGGCGATTTCGCGCTGTTCCGGATCGGTGACTGCGTGGCGCAGCGCAATACGCATGCGGCGATCTATGATGCGCTCCGCCTCTGCAAGGATTTATGAGGGGAACGGACCGAGCTCGACGAGTCGGCGTTGAATTGCTCGTCGCCATGCTCATGGACAAATACGTCCACTCCGCTGGCTCCTCACAACTCGCCTGGGCTACGCGCCCCGGTCATGCCATCGCTCGTAGCCGTTCCATGGCGAAGGTGGGCGGCAGGACATTGCTGGCTGAAAGCATCGACATGACCGATACCAGCGACTTTTTCGGAGAAGCACCATGTTGCAGACGCTACTCCCCATTCTGATATTTGCCGCGCTGGCGGTGGGTGCGGCGGGCGCGGTGCGTCGCATCCGGCTGTGGCGCCAGGGGCGGCGCACGCCGATGCGGTGGCATCGGCTCGCGCTGATGCCCAAGCGCTATCTCAATGACCTGCACCACGTCGTTGCTCGCGACAAGGCGATCGCGCACACCCACGTGGCAACGGCCGGCGGCTTCGTCGCCGCCATGGCACTGGCGCTGGTGGTTCACGGCTTCGGCTGGCGCAACCCGATTCTGGGCGGGCTGCTGCTGGCGGCGAGCCTGTGCATGTTTCTCGGCGCGCTGGCGGTCAACCGGCGGCGCATCGACCCGCCGCCCAAGCTCTCCAAGGGGCCGTGGCAGCGTCTCTCCAAGAGCCTGATCGCCTACTCGGTGGGCATGTTCCTGGTCAGCCTGCCGCTGGTGGGTGTGGCGCCGACCGTGCTGGGTGGCGGCGTGCTGGCGATCGTGCTCGCCGCCGTGCTGGTCTGGGGGCTGCTGGAGATGGTGGTCGGCATGGGCTGGGGCGGGCCGATGAAACATGCCTTCGCCGGTACCTTTCATCTGGCCTTCCACCGGCGCCCCGAGCGGTTCGATGACAACCATCCGGACGCGTCCCCGAAAAAGACACATGACGTCCATCGCGGCAGCCGCTCCACCGCGCTCTTCCCGCTCGATCTCACGGCGAAGACGCTGGGCGTGGAGAAGCCCGCCGATTTCCAATGGGAGCAGCTGCTGGGCTTCGACGCCTGCGTTCAGTGCGGCCGCTGCCAGAACGTCTGCCCGGCCTATGCCGCCGGCCAACCGCTCAACCCCAAGAAGCTGATCCAGGACATGGTCGTGGGCATGGCTGGCGGCAGCGATGCCGGCTACGCCGGCTCCGGGCATCCACAACAAGCGGGCGGCATCGAGGTCGGCAAGCCCGGTTTTGGAAACCACAGGGGCGGGCCAACTGATGCCATCGTGCCGCAGCTGGTGGAGGCGCAGACGCTGTGGGCCTGCACCACCTGCCGTGCCTGCGTCGAGGAGTGCCCGATGATGATCGAGCACGTCGATGCCATCGTCGACATGCGCCGCTTCATCACCCTGGAGCGGGGTGAGACCCCGGAGAAGGGCGCCGCGGCGATCGACAACCTGATCGCCACCGACAATCCCGGTGGACTCGACAACGCTTCCCGCCTGGACTGGGCGGCGGACCTCGAGCTGCCGCGCATCCAGGATCGCCCCGAGGGGGTCGACGTGTTGCTGTGGCTCGGCGACGGCGCCTTCGACATGCGCAACCAACGCACCCTGCGCTCGCTGGTGAAAATCCTGCGCACCGGTGGCGTCGATTTCGCCGTGCTCGGCGAGGAGGAGCGGGACAGCGGCGACGTCGCCCGACGGCTCGGCGACGAGGCCACCTTCCAGCGCCTGGCCGAGCGCAATATCGCCACGCTCTCGCGCTATCGCTTCGCCCGCATTGTCACCGCCGACCCGCACAGCTTCCACGTGCTGGGCCGCGAATACGGCGCCTTCGGCGGCGACTACGTGGTCAAGCACCACTCCACCTTCATCGCCGAGCTGTTCGACGGCGGGCGCATCAGCGTGACGGCGCCGACCCAGGCGGAGACCGTTACCTATCACGACCCCTGCTATCTGGGCCGTTACAACGGTGAATTCGCCGCGCCGCGCCAGGTGCTTGCCGCCCTTGGGCTGGAAGTCGCCGAGATGGAGCGCTCCGGCTATCGCTCGCGCTGCTGTGGCGGCGGTGGCGGGGCGGCGCTCTCCGACGTGCCCGGCCGCGCGCGTATCCCCGACATGCGCATGGAGGACGTGCGCGAGACCGGGGCGACCACCGTGGCCGTGGCCTGCCCCCAGTGCACCGCGATGCTCGAAGGCGTGGTCGAGCCGCGTCCGCGCATTCGCGATCTCGCCGAGATGGTCGCCGACGCCCTGGTCGAGCCGACAGCGGCGACGAACGCCACCAGCGCGCCAAGCCAAAGCCGCGAGGAGGAACCGGCATGAGTGTCCGACGACTCGACCCCCACGCCGAGCGCGCCCGGCGTAACCGTCTGCATCCGCGCCACCACGAGTTCGCGCGGCCGGCGTGGCGCTGGACCAGCGCCGACGGCGTGACGCGCATCAATCCGCATGCCCTCGGCGCGATCGGCCCCAACGGACTCAAGCGTATCGATCGCAGCGGCGCTGCGGTGGAGGCGAGCCCCGTGGGAGGCGCGTCGACGAGCGCGGAACCGGCGCGGCGTCAGGTCGTCATCGATCAGCCGGAGGGCCATGTCGTGGTGGTGCCGGAGTTGCCGGAAGGGCGGCTCAACGATCACGACCGCGACCTGTTCGGCCTCGCCCGGCAGCTCGCCGACGGCCATGACCTGGCAGTGACGGCGGTGACCTTCCTGAACGGTGTCTCCGGGTTCGAGGACGCCGGTGCGGACCGCGTCGTCGATCTCTCCGCCATGGTGACCGAAGGCTACGACCCGGAGACGCGCCTGGCGGCGCTTGTCGACGTCGAAGCGGCGCTTTCGCCCCGGCACTGGATCTTCGCCGATTCACTGCCGGATGGCGGCGATCTCGGGCGGCGGCTGGCAGCGCGTCTCCTGCCCCAGGGCGCGAGTCAGGGCGCGAACGCTAGCGTGGGCGATGCCCGCCCGGCGACCCGGGTCTGGCAGCTCAGCGAGGGCCAGACGCTCTCCCGCGCGGGGGACCGCCAGGACATCCTGCGCGACGTCGCCCGGGTGCTGCTGGCGCTGCCCGAGTGCGCCGAGCCGGTCAGCGAGACGCGTCACGAGGCGCGGGTCATCGAGCTGGCGACCATGGGTGGGGAACTCTCTTCGGCAGCAAACGAAGTGGCGGCGTCCGGGGTCATCGACCGTGGCCGGGTCGCCGTCGACCCCCAGGAGATCCCGCTGGCCCAGGCGCCGTTCATTCTCTCCGCCGGCCGCGGCATCGGCGATTGGGAAGGCTACCACCACGCCGCCCGGGTGCTGGGGGCCAGCGAGGGCGCCTCGCGGGTGGCGGTGGATGACGGCTACATGCCACGTTCGCGCCAGGTCGGCGCCACCGGCACCTTCGTCACTGCCAGCTGCTACGTCGCCGTGGGCATCTCCGGGGCCGTGCAGCATCTGCAGGGCATCGCCAAGTGCCAGCGGGTGATCGCGATCAACAACGACCCGAGCTGCGACATGGTCAAGCGCGCCGACCTGGCGCTGATCGCCGACGGCGACGCGGTGCTGGCGGCGGTCTGCGAGCGCCTCGGCCAGCCGCGAGACCAGACCGGTTCGGACGGCTCTTGGACGGATGAGGAGTCGCGACATGCCGCAGCCTGACCCCCAAGCCGCAGCGGGAACGCCCCATGACGTGAAGACGGCGGTGCTGGTGTCGAGCGGCCGCCACCCGGTCTCCGGGCGCGCCGGGCGCGCCCGCGAGGATGCCCGCGCCGTCGAGATGGGCCTGTCGCTGGTCGGCGCCGATCTGTCGCTGGTGCATGCCGGCGATCCGGAGCAGGCCTCGCTGCGGGAGTCTCTCGAGGGATACCTGGGGATGTATCACGGCCTCGACGGCGGACGTCCTGGTGATGAACGCGACGGGCAGTTGTCGCTCCTGCCGCTGCGTGCCGGCGAGGATGCGGTACCGCTGCTGGCGGCGTGGCTCGAGCGCAGTGGCGTGAGATTGGCCTTGACCGGCCAGCGCGCCGAGTGCGGCGAGGGCTCGGGCATGGTGGGGTATCTACTCGCCGAGCGGCTGGGCTGGGCGATCGCCACCGGCGTTGCCGCCATCGAACGCTGCGACGCGGAGAGCGTGACGGTGCTGCAGGCGCTGCCCCAAGGCCAGCGTCGGCGACTCGAAATCCGCCTGCCGTGTCTGATCGCGGTGGACGCTGTCGCCGAGGCGCCACGTCAGAGCGCCTTCGGTCCGGCGCGGCGCGGGCGCATCGAGACCGTCGACGATCTGCTGCCCGCGGACGAATCGCGTCTCGACACCGGCAGCGCCGGCTGGCAGTGGCAGCCGGCGCGGGCGCGGCCCAAGCGGCTCAAGGTGGTGAAATCCACCAATGCGCGGGACCGTTTCAAGGCTGCCGCGGCCAAGTCCTCCGCGTCCGGCGGCCAGGTACTGACCGATCTCTCGCCGGAGGAGGCCGCCGAGAAGCTGATCGATTATCTGCGGGCGGAAAAGATCCTCGCGCAGGACGATCAGTAGTCCAGCAGCCGGGGCATCCGTTCCGATAGCCGCTGGCCGCCGAGCACGACGCGTGCCGGATCGACGGCGTGAAAGCGACCGTCGCGAAAATGCTCGGCGTGGTGGGCGTCGAACGCGACCAGCGGTATCAGGTCCGTGCGGCGGGACTCCGGCAGCATCATCGGCGTCAGGTTGTCCAGAATCAGGTGGGAGCCGTCATCCTGGCGGTAGCGCAGCACCGCATGATAGGTCGGGGTGAGAGTGTCGTCGGCGGCGAGAAAGTCGAGTCGCCGCGGCGACGTACCGGCGTCGATCAGGATCTGGTACTTGGCGATGGCGAAGTCTTCGCAGTCACCGAAGCCATCGCGGACCAGGCGATCGAAGCCCTTCCAGGTATCGACCTTTTCGAACTGCTGGCGGGCGGCGTTATTGATCACGCGATTGACGAAAGCCAGCCGCTCCTCGCCTTGCCGATTGCTGGCCTGCGCCACGAACTGCTCCCGGGTGAGCGTCACGGCGGTGGCGCCGGGATCGTCCCAGTAGGTAAAGCCAGCCGCGGAGGCCGTCGTCGGCAGCACGGCAAGCAGCAGATAGGCCAGGCGTCGAAAACGGGGTGAGTGAAGAGCGGTCGCTGGCATGCGTCTCCATGAATGACACCGAGCTTCGTGAAACCGACATAGCGACGTTTCGGGTATCGACGCAGCCTGTCGCGATGCGATAGATAATAGAACATGCGGCCGGCCCGAGGGCCATGCCCCTGATAGCGACTTGCACGGCAACATTTGTCGAACGGAGGTGGATCATGATGATCGTCGATCTCATCGATGGCGAGGACTTTCGTCAGCGGTTGGTCTCGCTAGGGGTGCATATCCCCGAGGAGGCGTGCCCCGAGAGCTGTGCGCGGCTGGCAGCCGGGTGTCATCGCGCGCGAGGCGTCGAGGGGCTGGAGCCGGCCATTCGCGATCTGATGCAGCACACCGACGTGATGCTGCCATCCGTTCGCGAGGCGATCGAGCGCCATCTGCTGCCCGTCTTCGGTACTCCCTGAGGTCTCGGGCAACGCTGGTACCCAGGGTGACGGTGTCGCGGATCCTTGCCTATGCTGGGAGAGGCAACTGACGCGATACAGGAGTCGGCGGCATGGCGATGGGACTCTGCACCTGGACGCTCGGCATCGACGACCTCGAACTGCTGATGGACAAGGTGGTCGAGCTGGGGTTCGATGGCGTCCAGCTCGACGAGCTTTGGGAGCATGCCTCCCCGGCGGCGATCCGGGATTCACTGGCGCGCAGGGAGCTTGCGCTGATGGCCGTGGATGCCCGACGGATCGGCCCGCAGGTCGGGGAAGCGCCGGACGTCGCGCAGGGCTTGGACGCCTATCGTCAGGTCATCGACCGCGCCGCCGAACTCGAGGCGCCCGTCGTCACGCTATCGATGCTGTCGCTGTGGATTCGGGGCCACGCCACGCCCTTCGACGCCCTGTCGGCAGCGTGCCGCGAGCTGGCCGACTATGCCGCCGAGCGGAAGATTCGATTGGCCTATGAAGTCGTCAACCGCGACGAAGCGCCGATGATTCACATGGTCGAGGAGGCCAACCGGCTGGTAGGGCAGGTGGCCAGAGCCAATTTCGGGCTGGTTCTCGACAGCTACCACCTGCATTTCGAAGAGACCGACCCGGTCGCGGCGATCGAGTCGAGTGGCGATGCCCTAGCGGTCCATCCGGTGTCGGATTCGACCCGTGGCGGCAACGGCAGCGGCGCCGTGGATTTCGAAGCGCAGTTCGATGCGCTCTTGCGGATCGTTTTTGACGGACCGCTGATCATGGAGTGCCTGCCGCCGATGCACGATCCCTTCTCGCCGGTGTCGAGCGAGGGCAACCGCCGCATTCTGGAAGACGAACTCTCTCGCTCCCAGGAGATCTGGCGCGGCTACGCCCATGCGCGCCGTCGAGCGCTTCAGAGCCTCCGCAACCCCCACATGAAGTAGACGCCGCCGATCAACGCGGCGATCAGACCCGCTGGCAGCTGATAGGGGAAGAATAGATTTCGGCCCAGCCAGTCGGCGGTCACCATGACCAGCATCCCCAGCAGCCCGGCCCCGAGCAGTTGGTGCCTGGCGCCGTGGAATCCCATCAGGCGCGCCATGTGCGGGGCCATCAGGCCGACGAAGGAGAGCGGCCCGATGACCAGGGTCGCGGCGACGGTCAGCAGGGCGACCAGTGCCAGCAGCATCAGTCGGCTGCGATCCACGTCGACACCGAGCGCCCTGGCGGTGGGCGCGCCCAACGGTAGCAACGTCAACCAGCGCTGCAGAGGTAGCGTCAGCGCCAGCAGGAGGAGGGCGATGGCCACGATCCAGCCGCTCGAAGTGAGACTGGCATAGTAGGTCGACCCACCCAGCCACGAGAGCAACTGCTGCGCCCTGGGGTCCTCGCTGGCCAGCACGATGGCGCGCATGGCGTCCAGCAGAGAGGAGATGGCGATGCCGGTCAACAGCAACCGCTCCGGCGCAAAGCCACTGCGGCGGTTGCAGACGATCAGCACCAGCAGCGCAACGGTGGCCCCGCTGAAGCCCATCACGGAGCCGCTCAGTGGGGCGATGCCGAGCGGCAGCAGCATCAACGCGATCACGCCGATCGCCACGCCGGCACTGATGCCGAGGACCTCGGGACTGGCCATGGGGTTGCCGGTCATCCGCTGCAGCAGGGTGCCGGCGATGGCCAGCATCAGCCCGGCCGCCGCGGCCGTGGCCACGCGCGGCAACCGCCAGTCGACGATGAGCGCCAGGTCGCCGGTGCCTGCCACGCTGGGATAGCTGGCGTGGCCATCGAGCATGAAGCCGACCAGCAGCGCCAGCGTGCAGGCAACCACCGTCAGGCCCGCCAGCGCCCACAGGCGGCGGTCTGGGCGTGCCAGGCGCGGCATGGTCAGCCCCGTGCTTGGCGTCGGCCGTGATCCGCTGATCCGCAGGCGCGGCAACAGCCACAGCAGCAGCGGGGCACCCAGCGCCGCCGTCATGGCGCCGGTCGGCAGTAGCGAAGCAGTGAACGGAGACAGCTGCTGAACGGCGAGATCCGTCACCGCGAGCAGAAGAGCCCCTAGAATCATCGACCAGACGAGCCGTTGGGACAGCGTGCGGGCGCCGGAGAGCCTTGCGATGGCCGGAGAGGCGAGGCCGATGAAACCGATCAGGCCGATGGCGCTGACCACGCAGGCGGTGATGAATATCCCCAGGCCCAGGCCGGCGAAACGCAGCTTGCGCAGCGAGATGCCGAGGCTCTTGGCGCCGTCCTCCTCGAGATCGAGCAGCGCCAGCGGCCGCAGCAGCAGCAGTGCCACCACCACCACGATACCCAGGCGCAGCAGCAGGAAACGGGTGTCGTGCCAGCTGTCCTGGGCCAGCGCTCCCGACCCCCAGATGAACAGCCCCGACAGGCTCTCCTGGTGAAACAGCAGCAGGGCACTGTTGATGGCGCTGAAATAAAGGCTGACCACCATTCCGGAGAGCACCACCACCATCGGCGCCAGACGCCGCTTCCAGGAGAGCGCGAAGACCAGCAGCATCGCCGCGATGCCGCCGGTCAGGGCGATCCATTCCCTTCCGGCCAGCATCCAGCTCGGCGCCCACAGCGTCGCGACGACCAGCGCCAGCTGCGCACCGCTGGTGACGCCCAGCGTCGCCGGCGATGCCAGCGGATTGCGCAACACCTGCTGCATCAGGCAACCCGCCAGGGCCAGGGCCGCGCCGCCCAGCAGCGCCACCAGCAGTCTCGGCATGAAGGTGTAGTGCATCACGATCTGGCGGATCCGGTCGTCGTCGGGGGCAACGATGGATTGCCACCAGTGTCCGGAAAGATCGCCGAACCGGGTATGCAGGGTCGCGGCTCCCAGGCAGATCGCCAGCAGCAGCAGGATAAGGGCGAACCAGGTGGGGGACCGCGCGCGAAGCGTCATGGCGTTTGGCCCTCGACGGACGAGTCGGGAACCGCGTCGGAGATGGGGGACTGGGTGCCGACCTCGACCAGCGAACGGGCCAGGCGCTGTAGTGAGATCAGTCCGCCGTAAGGCCAGATGGGATCGATGAAGCTCACCCGCCCCGCGCGGACCGCCGGCAGGTGCTGCCAGATCTGATTATCGTGCAGGGCTTCTTCCACGCCTCTGGGATAAGGCTCGATGACGACGATGCGCGCTTCGGGACGCTCGGCCAGCCGGTCGATCGGGATGCTGGCGTAGCCCCAGGAGTTGGTCGGACCGGTCCAGGCATTGGTGAGATCGGTGCGGGAGAACAGCGTACCCACCATGTTGCCCTGGCCGAACACGCGGACGTGCTGGGCATCGCTGAACTGCACCAGATAGAGCGGCGTCTTCCTCCCTCGCAGGGCCTGTGCGGCGCGCTCGAGAACGGCGTCGGTCTCGGCGATCAGGGCCTCGGCCTGCGGCCGCCGGCCGGTCAGCCTCGCGATCTCGCGGGTCATCGCCAGCGTCGCCTCGTAATAGGGCCGGTCGGTGTAGAAGTTGTCGATCATCCTGACCGGCATCAGACGCTCCAGGCGGGCGTTGTCGCGGGAGAACAGGGCGCTCGTCATCAGCAGGTCGGGCGGATCCTGGGCCAGCAGTTCGAGGTTGGGCTCGTTGCGCAGTCCCATGTCCAGGGTCGAAGCGGGGATCGCCGGTGCCTTGACCCAGGCGTTGTAGTTGGGGATGTCCGACACCGCGTAGGGTTCGACCCCCAGGGCGATGAGGGTCTCGACGACCGTCCAGTTGGCGGCCGCGATCCGCAACGGTTTCGAATCGGCGTCGGCCGGGGCGTCCGCCAGCGCGGTGCTCGTCCCCAGCAGCACGGCAACCGCAAGTGCGAGGAGAGCTGGAAAAGAGCGAACACGCGACAAAGTGACGGTTTCCTGGCGACGGAGGAGAGTGGCACGGCGCTCATCCGGCCAGAAACGCGGCGCCGGATGCGGCTACGGGCGGTGATGGTAGATCGAATGACAATCGTTATCAATAAAGAGAGGGAGTACTTCCTGTTTGAATACACATGACAATGATTGTCATTTAGAATACTGTCGATAACAAACGCCCGGCCGACGGCTGCCGGCTCCTACAACGTGATAAGCGGGCATGCGATCCGATGAATCCAGGGAACACTCTCGCCGCCGTGAGCGGCACGCTGCTTTTGGCTTATACGGGAAGCGTACTTGCCCAAGAGCCAACCACCAACAATGATACCGTCGTGGTCACCAGCACGGCGCTCAAGGTCGACACGCCGCTGCTGGAGACGCCGCGTTCGGCCTCTGTGGTCACCGATACCGAGTTGGAGAGACGCGCGGTCAACAAGTATGACCAGGTTTTACGCTATCGTGCCGGCGCATTGTCGGCACCCTACGGGAATGATGCCAAGGCGGACTGGTTCTTCTTCCGGGGTTTCTCGGGTGAGGACTCGACCTACCAGGATGGGCTGCGTCTGTTCCGCGAGGCTGGCTATCTATGGTGGAAAACTGAGCCTTTCGGTCTCGAGCGCGTCGACTTCCTGAAGGGGCCAGCATCGATCCTATATGGCGAGGCGCCTCCCGGGGGGATCATCAACGCCATCAGCAAGCGCCCGACCGATGAAACTCAAGGGTTGTTCGAAATCCAGGCCGGCAACAAGGGGCATCGGCAGGTAGGGATCGATACGTCCGGCCCGGTCACCGACAGCGGCGATGTCCGCTACCGTGTCGTTGGATTGTTTCGTGACCAGGACGGTGAACTCGACGGTACCGACAACGAGCGAGTCTACTTCGCTCCCAGCCTGGCGGTAGATCTCTCCGACCGGACAACCCTTACGCTGCTGGCAAGCTACCAGCGCGATCATGGCACGCCAGCAAATGTCTTCTATCTTCCCTACGGTTCCGTCAACGACACGCCATTCGGCAAGGTCGATCGCGATACCGATCTCGGTGACAACGACAACGATCGTCTTGATCACGAGCAGATATCGGTCGGATACGAACTCGAGCACACCTTTGACGATACCTGGGAATTTCAGCAGAACGCACGGTTCGCCTCCCTGGATCTCTTCCTGCGCACGGCTTATCCGTCGTACATGCTCGATGATCGTAACGCTCAGCGGGGACTGACCTACCGCGACGGCAGCTACGACGCCTTCACTATCGATAACCGCATGATCGGCACCTGGTACACCGACAACACCGAGAACACGCTGTTGGTGGGGCTGGATTATCAGCACCTGGATGCGGACTACCTTAGCCGAGATAACTTCGCCTACGACACCATCGATATCTTCGATCCGCAAGATAGCGGCATTGGCCAACCCGGCGATCCGACATACTACGATCAGGGCAAGGAGCAGATCGGTGTCTACGTTCAGGATCA
>NZ_CALFQK010000006.1:0-10023 GCF_937921195.1 uncultured Salinicola sp. | reverse complement strand
ACCTACGACCAAGGGATTATGAGTCCCCTGCTCTAACCAACTGAGCTATAGGCCCTGAAACGCGGGAGCCGTATGATAACCAAAGCGGTCGGCACAGGCCAGCCGCTATTGAAGGCCATGAATGTCCAGGGAGGACACGATGTCACCGAAACCGATCATTCGCCGCGTCATGGGTATCGGCCTGGCCGCCGGGCTGGCCCTGTCCTGCGGCCTGGCCCAGGCGGCGTGGCAGCTCGATCCCGATCAGTCCCGCGTCACGGCCACGGTGACCGAGATCACCAGTGGGGGCGAGTCGATCACCCACAAGCACGCCCTGCGCCGCATGGAGGGCCAGATCAGCGCGGACGGCACGCTGAAGCTGCCCATTCGGCTCAACCAGACCGACGTGCTGGATCGCCTCGGCGATCTGCCGCCATGGATGTCCTCGCTCACCAACACCACCCTGGTGACGGTCGTCACTCACCTGCCGCCGGAGCGGATCAACTCGCTGGCCGTCGGCCAGTCGACGGTCGAGATACTGACGCTGCGCACGGACGCCAACGGCGAACAGCGTCAGGAGAAGCTGCCGGTGCGGTTCACCCGTGAGGCGGACGACGTCGTGCGCGTCCGCAATGCCGAACCGGTGTCGCTGGATGGCAGGGAACTGATGAAGAACCAGACCGTGCGTTCGATTCTCTCGTTGATGGGATACCAGCAGATTGGCGACGAGGTGCCGGTCGAGCTGGATGCCGTGCTGGTCGATCGCTGAGCGATGTCTGGATTCGAAGCCGCCGTCACTGCACTGCCGCCGGGGTGCCACTCGCCACTGAGCGAGTGGCCCTGGCGGGAGGCTTGGCCCTGGGCGAGATTTAGTGCCCTGCGTTTCGATACCGGTGTGCTGTGCGAAGCCGATCTCGATAGCTGGCACCTTTCGCTGCCGGATCGCCTGGCGACGGCAGCGGCCAAGCGTCGGGCCGAGTTCCTGGCCGGCCGCCTGAGCGCCCGCCACGCGCTCGCCGAGCTGACAGGTTCACCGGCGACGCCGGCGCAGGATCCCGAGCGGCTCCCCCGCTGGCCAGCGGGTACCGTCGGCTCGATCACCCACAGCCGGGGGCTGGCGGCGGCGGTGGTCGCCGGGCAGGAAGCGTGTCGCGGCATCGGCCTGGACGCCGAGGTGGAGATGACCGGTGACCGCGCGCGACGTCTGGCGCCACAGATCCTGGTGGCATCGGAACGCGCCTGGTTCGACGACCTGCCCGGTGAGCGACAGGGAGAGTTCCTCACCGTGGCGTTCTCGCTCAAGGAGAGCCTGTTCAAGGCGCTCTACCCGCTGGTGCGTCGGCGCTTCTACTTTCCCCATGCCCAAGTGACCGCCTGGAACGCCGACGAAGGAACCGTCGCGATCGAACTGCTGGAGACACTGTCGCCGGGGTGGCGGGCCGGTGCCCGGTTGACCGGGCAGGTGGCGAAAATCGACGACTATCTCTTGACGCTGATCGCGATCTCGCGAGAATCGTGAGCGACCAAACTAATTTCACTGAAGCGCGATCGCCCGTGCGATCGGCTCGCCAGCGGAACCCGATCCCATGATCAAGTGGATACTGATACTGCTTTTCGTCGCCAGTGTGCTCTATACGCACTATCGCGGGCGCGTGCGTCACAAGCCGTTGCGCCAGCTCTCCGATCACTCGACCTTCATGTCGCCGATCAATGCGCTGATGACGCTGTTCGGGCGAGACAAGGATCGCCCCTACCACGACCTGCGGAACTACCCGGAGCTCGAACGCCTGACCGGCAACTGGGAGACGATCCGCGACGAGGCGATGGCGCTGCAGGACCACATCAAGGCCTCTTCCCGCTACGACGACGCCGGTTTCAACTCCTTCTTCCGCCGCGGCTGGAAGCGCTTCTACCTGAAGTGGTACGGCGAGAGCCACGCCTCGGCCGAGCAGCTCTGCCCGCGGACCACGCAGTTGCTGGCAGGCATTCCCAACGTCAAGGCCGCGATGTTCGCCGAGCTGCCGGCGGGCAGTCATCTGACCCTGCACCGGGACCCGTACGCCGGCTCCCTGCGCTATCACCTGGGCCTGATCACGCCCAACGACGATCGCTGCTACATCGATGTCGATGGCGAGAAGTACAGCTGGCGCGACGGCGAGGCCGTGATGTTCGACGAGACCTACCTGCACCGCGCCGAGAACGGCTCCGAACAGAACCGCATCATCCTGTTCTGCGACATCGAGCGTCCGATGAAATATGGCTGGGCCCGCAGTCTCAACCACTTCTTCGGGCGTACCGTGATGGCCGCCGCCAGCTCGCCCAACGACGACAACGACCGCACCGGCGGGTTGAATCGCGCCTTCAAGTACATCTACGCGGTGCGGCGCCAGGGCAAGGCGCTCAAGAAGCGCAACAAGTCACTGTACTACGCCATCAAGTGGGCACTGTTCGCCATCGTGATCATCGCCATCATCGCCTGGTGATCGGCCGGGCCGGCACGCGCCGGCCCTTCCCTCTTCCCTCTTCCCCGGATCGTCCGGCACTCGCCGCCCTCACCGTATCGTTCTTCTCTTTTTTGAAAATAATTGTCATTGCGGTTCAGAAACCGGACTCCCCTACGTCTTCTTATTGGCAACATCCATGGATAAGAACGATTTTCATTCAAGGGGAGTCTGTCGTTCATGCATTACGTTCTGCGCTATCCGGCAAGTGCACTGGCCTGCGCCTGCCTGTCGTTTCCCGTCTGGGCCCAGCAGACGGGCGACAACACCGTCGCCACCACGGCGTCGGCTGAAACCGCCAACCTCGATACCGTCACGGTGACCGGGCAGTCGGCCGCGACCAAGACCGAGACGCCCATCGTCGAGACGCCGCAGACCGTATCCAACGTCGACCGCGCCGAGATGGACGAACGCGGCGTGCGCACGGTGCGCGAAGCAGCGCAGTACACGCCGGGGGTCTATACCAACCAGGTCGGCGCCTCCAATCGTTACGACTATCTGGTCATGCGGGGGTTCTCCGACGGCAGCCTGAGCAACACCTATCTCGACGGGCTCAAGGTGATGGGCGACGCCAACGGCTACAGCTCGATGGTGATCGATCCGTGGTTCCTGGATAACGTCGAGATCGTCAAGGGGCCGGCCTCGGTGCTCTACGGGCGCTCGTCTCCCGGTGGCCTCGTGGCCTTGACCAGTAAGAAGCCGCTGTTCGAGAACCGCAACGAGCTCCGTTTCAGCACCGGCACCAATAGCCAGCGCAGCGCAGCGTTCGACTTCTCCGGCCCGCTGGACGACGAGCGTCGCGTCGCCTATCGCCTGGTTGGCATCGGCAGCAAGTCGGACACCCAGTTCGATCATGTCGAGGAGGAGCGCTACGCCATCGCGCCCTCGATCACCTGGGACGCCACCGACGACACCAGCATCACCCTGATGGCCTACCTGCAGAAGGATCCAGAGGGCGGCTATCACTCCGGCGTACCCTACGAAGGCGCCGTAAGTCGCCACAACGGCCGCCATATCAGCAACAACTTCTTCGACGGCGAGGCCGACTACGACAAGTACGAGCGCACCCAGCGCATGTTCGGCTACAACCTCGAGCATCGCTTCAGCGACAACGTCACCGGTCGTCAGAAACTGCGCTACCTGAACTCGGACGTCGAGCTGAACCAGGTCTACGGCTTCGGCTGGGTGTCGCCGGACTCCAACGAACTCAACCGCTACTACTCCGGCGGACGCGAGTCACTGCAGGCGTGGACCGTCGACAACCAGGTGGAAGCGAAGCTCGAGAGCGGGTTCATCGACCACACCGTGCTGGTCGGCGTGGATTATCAGAAGCGCAAGAATGACGTCACCTGGACCTACGGTTCCTTCCCCAGCCTCGATGCCTTCAACCCCAGCTATGGTGCGGACCCCGAAGCGCCGGGTATCTACACGACCGCGGACGAGCGTCATGAACTCAGCCAGACCGGGATCTACCTGCAGGATCAGATGGCGATCGATCAGTGGCGCCTCACCCTGGGTGGCCGCTACGACTGGGTCGATATCAAGAACAAGAACCATCTCACCGATAGCGAAAGCAAACTCGACGACACCCAGTTCAGTGGTCGTGTCGGCGCGCTCTACCTGTTCGACAATGGCCTCGCGCCCTACCTGAGCTACAACACCGCCTTCACGCCGACCAGTTTCGTCGATGCGGAGGGCGATCTGCTGGAACCCATGGAGGGTGAGCAGTGGGAGACCGGACTCAAGTACCAGCCCCCAGGAAGCCGCGATCTCTATACCTTGTCGCTGTTCCGGATCAATCAGGAGAACGTGGCCACCAAGGAGCAGCCCAGCGACCCCTATCGCTCCGTGGGCGAGATCCGTTCCCAGGGCGTCGAGCTGCAGGCCCGCACCTGGCTGACCGACAACTTCCGCCTGCAGGCCGGCTACAGCTATACCGACATTCGCTACACCAAGAGCGACGACCCGGAAGAGGACGGCAACTACGCCATCTATGCGCCGCGCCACCAGGCCAGCCTGTGGGGGCACTACGCCTTTGATCGCGGTGCGCTCGACGGGCTCGATGCCGGCCTGGGCGTGCGCTACTACGCGGATGTCTATGCCGATCGCGCCAACACCGAAACGGTGCCCGACTACACCCTGGTGGATGCCGCGGTGGGTTATGACCTGAGCCAGGTCGGTCTGCAAGGGGTCAGCGCCCGGGTCAACGTTGGCAATCTGCTCGACAAGGAGTACGTGGCGTCGTGCAACTCGCTCGAGTACTGCTACTTCGGCGCGGAGCGTAACGTCACCGCGACCGTTTCCTATCAGTTCTGATCTCACCGGGAGGAAACCCCACACAGACCATTCGACCACGCGGGCGCCTGGCTAAGCTCTGTCTGAAAAATCGGCGAGCGATAGCCAGACAAGGCAAAAATCGGCGAAAAAGCGGAGTTTACGGGGTGTAAATGAGCATTTTGAGCCGATTTTTAACACCGTATGGTTAAGCGCAGACATTTTTCAGACAAAGCGTAGCGCCCGCCAGGCGAACCGGGAGGCAAGGACGCCTTCCCGTCTCGACTCGCCACGCGATAATCCGGCCCGGCAGTCTCTGGCGGCAACGCCACCGGGCCATCAAGTACGCATCACCGCACTCGAGGTTCATCGACGCGCGCCCACGGCGTCGCGTAGGCCGCGCCTTTGTCCGATGGAACGTCATCTCGGCGATTCCGGCCATCGGCCCAGGCGCCCGAAGAGAGGCAATCAGGAGGATCTGCCATGCGATATGACACGGAGCTTGCTCCCGCCATTGTGCCACCACGCGCCCGGCCCGACGGCCGGAACGACCCGCCGGCCCTGTTCAACGAGCAGTCGCTGGACGCCTACCGCAGCGGCATGCAGCGCTGCGTCGAGCTGGTTCGGCACACCCTGACCCGCGCCCGGAATCCCTGCAGCGGCATCGAGCCCCACGAGCTGCAGCCCGCCTTCCAAGCGATCGACCTCGACCGACCGCTAGACGATCTCGAGGCCAGCCTCGAGGAGCTGCAGCGGCTCTATCTCGATCACGCCGTGTATTTCCACCACCCGCGCTACGTCGCGCATCTCAACTGCCCGATCACGCTGCCATCGATCCTGGCCGAGGCGATCGCCACGCCGCTCAACACGGCGGTGGAGACCTGGGACCAGAGCGCCGGCGCGACCCTGATCGAACAGAAACTGATCGACTGGACCGCCGCCCGGGTCGGGCTCGGCGAGGATGCCGACGGCGTGTTCACCAGCGGCGGCACCCAGTCCAACCTGATGGCGTTGAGCATCGCCCGCGACAGCGCCTGCGAAGCGATGCCCGGACACGCCGGCAATCGCCATCACGGGCTCCCCCCGAACTTCCGCCAGCTACGCATCCTCACCTCCGAGGTCAGCCACTTCAGCGTGCAGAAGGCGGCCGCGCTGCTGGGTCTCGGCTATGACGCCGTGATCGCCGTGCCGAGTGATGCCAGCAAGCGCATGGATATCGCCGCGCTGCAGACGGCGCTGAAGGCGTGCGACGAAGCGGGGCTGATCCCGTTCGCGATCGTCGCCACCGCGGGCACCACCGACTTCGGCAGCATCGACCCGATCCCCACCATGGCCGAACTCTGCCGCCAGCGCGGCATCTGGCTGCATGTGGATGCGGCCTACGGCGGCGGGCTGCTGCTCTCCCGCCGACACCGTCACTGGCTCGCCGGGATCGAGCAGGCGGACTCGGTCAGCATCGATTACCACAAGACCTTCTTCCAGCCGGTGAGCTGCAGCGCCTGCCTGGTTCGCGATCGCCGCCAGCTGCGCCACGTCACCTACCACGCCGACTATCTCAATCCCCGCGACCAGGCCGAGGGAGGTACCCCGGACCTGGTCAACAAGAGCCTGCAGACGACCCGGCGCTTCGACGCCCTGAAGCTGTGGATGACCCTGCGCACGCTGGGCGCCGAGCGCCTGGGCGACCATCTCGACCAGGTGATCGAACTGGCGCAGCAGGCCTACCGGGCCATGCGGCAGCGGGACGACATCGAGGTGTTGCTGCCGCCGGCGTTGAGCACGCTGGTCTTCCGTTACCGCCCCGACGGCGTGGACGACGACGGCGATCTCGACACGCTCAATCAGCAGATCCGCCAGACGCTGTCGCGACGTGGCGAGGCGGTCGTCGCCGGCACCCGGGTCGACGGTCGCTTCCATCTCAAGTTCACGCTGCTCAACCCCATGACCCGCCTCGAGGAGCTGGTGGCGCTGGTCGCGGAGATCGCCCGGATCGGCGAATCGCTGGCAGCGTCCCTGGCATCGTCGTCCGCTCGTCCATCCCCCGTCTGGAGCCAGTCATCATGCTGAGCCGCATCTACGACTTCATCGGCGTCGGCCTGGGGCCGTTCAACCTCGGTCTCGCCTGCCTGACCGATCCCATCGACGATCTCGACGGCCTGTTCCTCGAGCGCCGTCCGAGCTTCGACTGGCACCCCGGGCTGCTGCTCGAGGACGCCACCCTGCAGACGCCCTTCATGGCCGACCTGGTCACCCTGGCCGACCCGACCAGCCGTTTCAGTTTTCTCAACTATCTGAAATCCCAGGGGCGACTCTACAACTTCTACATCCGCGAGGACTTCTTCCTGCTGCGCAGCGAGTACAACCGGTACTGCCAGTGGGTCACCACGCAGCTCGAGTCGCTGCGCTTCAATCGCGATGTCCAGAGCATCACCTACGACGACGCCGAGCAGTGCTATCGCATCCGCTGCCGGGATACTCGAAAGAACGAGAATCGCATCTACCGCGCCCGCCGGCTGGTGCTGGGCACCGGCAACGAGCCGATGATTCCGACGTGCTGCCAGCCGGTGGCGGAGCGCGTGGTGCACTCCTCCCGCTATCTCGATCACAAGGCCGCGCTGCAGGCGAAGTCGGCGATCACGATCGTCGGCAGCGGCCAGAGCGCCGCCGAGATCTATCTCGACCTGCTCGAGGAGATCGACACCCACGGCTATACCCTGAGCTGGGTCACCCGCTCGCCGCGCTTCTTCCCGCTGGAGTACGGCAAGCTGACGCTCGAGATGACCTCGCCGGATTACATCGACTATTTCCACGCCCTGCCCGAGGCGACCCGGGACGAGCTGATGCGCCAGCAGAAGGGGCTCTACAAGGGCATCAATCTCGAGCTCATCAACACCATCTACGACCGCCTCTACACCAAGAGCCTGCAGGGCAAGGTGGATACCCACCTGCTGACCTGTGCCCAGCTCGAGAGCTGCCGCTTCGATGCGGCCCATCGCCGCTTCGACCTGACCTTCACCCACACCGAGCAGGACCGACGCTTCGAACACCAGACGGAGGGCGTGATCCTGGCCACCGGCTACGCGGCGCAGACACCCGCCTTCCTCGCCCCGATCGAGGAGCGGATCCGCCGCGACGGCGCCGGACGCTATGCGGTCAGCCGTTACTACGGCATCGGCACCGACGACGATATTTTCGTCCAGAACGCCGAGCTGCATACCCACGGCCTGGTCGCCCCCGACCTCGGCATGGCGTGCTACCGCAACGCCTGCATCATCCGCGAACTCGCCGGCCGCGAGGTCTATCCCGTGGAGCGCGGCTTCACTTTCCAGGACTTTGGCGCACCCGACGACCGCGTGTTCCAGCCGCAGCGAGCCACGGCATGACCGCTGTCGCGCGCCAGTTCGCCATTTCCGTTTGCCGTCAGGAGAGAGACGCATGAATCTACCGCAGAGCCGGCTGCCCGCCGCCAGGATGGACGACGCCACGGGCAGCGTGAGCGACCTCGAGACGAAGGCCTCGTCGCCCAGCAGCCTCTATTCGCCCGAGGTTCGCTTCCGTCGCGACTGGCCGGGCATCGGCACCCTCGCCCTTCGCCCCCTCGCGCTGGATCGGGATCTCGCGCTCGTGTTCGACTGGGTCAGCAGCGACCGCGCCCGTTTCTGGGGAATGAACGGCGACAGCCGGGATCAGGTCGCCGCCTTCTACCGGGACATGCAGCAGAGCGACGGCGCCCAGGCGTTCATCGGCCTCCATGACGGCCAGCCGGCGTTTCTGGTCGAGTGCTACGACCCCCGCCAGGATCCGGTCGGCGAGCAGTACGCCGTCCAGCCCGGCGACCGCGGCATGCACTTCCTGATCGCGCCGAAAGCGCCGGCGGCCGCGCCGATCCACGGCTTCAGTCAGGCCGTGATCGATACCATCGTGGCCTTCCTGTTCAGCGATCCGGGGACGCGCCGCATCGTCGTCGAGCCAGACGTCACCAACGACAGGATCCACCCGCTCAACCGCCGGGCGGGATTCGTCTACGCGGGTGAGATCCGGCTGGCGGAGAAGACCGCCCGCCTGGGCTTCTGCACCCGCGAGCGATTCGAGTCGCTGCACGCCTCGCGGCGCCGCGACACCGCCACCGGCGAGGCCAGCGCACACCTGCGGCCCGATCGCTGGCACCACGCCAATCGCGACCTGTTGTGCAAGGCGATCAGCGAGTTCGCCCACGAGCGATTGCTGCAGCCGGTATCGGAAACCGAGATCGACGCCAACGGCTGGGCCGACTACGCCCTCGCCACCGATAGCGACGGCATTCGCTACCGGTTCCGCGCGCGCCGGATGGCGCTGGATCACTGGTGGATCGACAAGGACACGCTGGCCAAGACGCGCGACGGCGCCTCCCAACCGCTGGACGTGGCGCAGTTCCTGCTCGAGTGCCGGGCGCGCCTGGGCATCGATCCCGACAACCTGCCCACCTACCTGGAGGAGATCGCCAGCACCCTGGCCGGCATGACCTACAAGTTCGGTCGCGACGTACCGCCGGCCGCCGAACTCGCGCTGGCCGACTTCCAGACCCTCGAGACGGCGATGAGCGAAGGTCACCCCTGTTTCGTCGCCAACAGCGGCCGGATCGGCTTCGATATCGAGGACTATCACCGCTACGCGCCGGAAGCCGGTGCCGCGATCCGTCCGCTGTGGCTGGCCGCCGCGCGCCACTGCACGGAGTACAGCGCCATCGAGGGCCTCGATGCCGAGACCCTGTTCGCCGAGGAGCTGGACGCCTCGGTACGGGAGCGTTTCGCCGACCGGCTGCGGGGGCTCGGGCTCGATCCCGATGACTACCTGTTGATGCCGGTCCACCCGTGGCAGTGGCGCCACAAGCTGGCGATCACCTTCGCCGGCGAAGTGGCCGAGCAGCGCCTGGTGCTGCTCGGCGAGGCGGACGACGATTACCGCGCCCAGCAGTCGATCCGGACCTGGTTCAACGTCTCACGGCCCCAGCGTCGCTACGTCAAGTTCGCGCTGTCGATCCTCAACATGGGCTTCATGCGCGGGCTGTCGCCCCACTACATGCGCGGCACGCCGGCCATCAATACCTGGGTCGAGGACCTGGTCGCAAGCGACCCGGAACTGCAGGCGCAGGGGTTCAGCGTACTGCGTGAAGTCGCCACGCTGGGCTATCACCACGCCGGTTTCGAGGCCGCTACCGACAAGCAAAGTCCGTATCAGAAGATGCTGGCGTGCCTGTGGCGGGAGAGCCCCTATATTCGCATCGCGCCCA
>NZ_CALFQK010000005.1:0-10015 GCF_937921195.1 uncultured Salinicola sp. | reverse complement strand
TCAGGATGAGCATTATCTGATCTCCTTCTCAGGGCCTTCTTCCATTCTCGGGTCAAGCTCTCGGGCCTCCTGCAAGGCAGGTCTGCCACCCGAGGAGCGATTATGCGTCATACGGGCCCTCAGGCCAATGACGCCATTCCATGAAAACCCGTGGCATCGTTGAAAGAGTGCATGTTTCCTTCGCTTTCTTCCAACTCCCCCTTAGCGTAGAACGCCTGGGCCATTCGTGAAGGCGTTATTCGATCATTCGCTTTGAATACTGTCCTTGTCGAGGCCAAAGGCGGTGTGCAGCGCTCGCACCGCAAGCTCCATCGCCTTCTCGTCGATCACGACGGAAATCTTGATCTCCGACGTCGATACCATCCGGATGTTGATGTTCTCTTCGGAGAGAACGCGGAACATCTTGGACGCGACGCCGGCGTGGGAACGCATGCCGACGCCGACCAGCGAAACCTTGGCGATGTTCTCGTCGCCCCGCAGGTCGCCGCCACCCAGGGCCGGGATGACGTCGTTCTGCAGAATCCGCATGGTCTGCTTGTAGTCGCCCTTGGCAACGGTGAAGGTGAAGTCGGTGTAGTCGCCCGCCGGCGCCACGTTCTGGACGATCATGTCGACTTCGATATTGGCATCGGCGATCGGACCCAGAATTCTCGACGCCACGCCGGGAACGTCGGGCGTGTTGAGCAGCGTGAGCTTGGCCTCGTTCGCGGTGAAGGCGATACCGGAGATGAGCGGTTCTTCCATCGATTCGAATTCCTCGTCTGCCACGATCAGCGTGCCCGGACCTTCCTCGAAACTCGAGAGCACGCGTAACGGTACGTTGTATTTGCCGGCGAACTCCACCGCCCGGATCTGGAGGACCTTGGAGCCCAGACTCGCCAGCTCCAGCATCTCTTCCACCGTGATCTTCTCCAGGCGCTGCGCCTTGGAGCAGACCCTGGGGTCCGTGGTGTAAACGCCGTCCACATCGGTATAGATCTGGCACTCGTCCGCGTTCAGTGCCGCGGCCAGCGCAACGCCGGTGGTGTCCGAGCCGCCGCGCCCCAGGGTAGTGATGTTGCCCTCCTCGTCGACCCCCTGGAAACCCGCCACGACCACTACCTGGCCGTCATCCAGATCCTCCTGGAGTTCATCGGTCTCGATACGCTGGATGCGTGCCTTGGTATGCGCGCTATCGGTGCGAATGCCCACCTGGGCGCCGGTGTAGGAGGTCGCCGGCACACCCAACTGGTGCAGGGCCATGGCCAGCAGCGAAATGGTGACCTGCTCCCCGGTCGAGACCAGCATGTCCATCTCGCGCGGCGTCGGATCCTCGTTGATCTGACTGGCCAGGCCGATGAGGCGATTGGTCTCGCCGCTCATCGCCGATACCACGACGACGACCCGATGCCCGGCGTCGCGATCACGCTTGACCTTCTCGGCCACGGCCTTGATCCGCTCCACCGAGCCGACCGATGTGCCTCCGAATTTCTGTACGTATAGCGCCATGAGTCTGCTCAATGCTCCCTAGCGTTGTCGACCGGCGCTGGCGCCGGTCGTGAATGCATTTAGGCCAGCCGCTCGGCAATCCAGGCTGGCACGCTCTCCAGCGCCGCCGGCAGCCGTGCCGGATCGCTGCCGCCAGCCTGGGCCATGTCGGGGCGCCCGCCCCCCTTGCCACCGACCTGCGCAGCGACGTGGTTGACGAGCTCGCCGGCCTTGACCTTGGCGACCAGATCGTCGGTCACTCCAGCGATCAGGCTGACCTTGCCTTCCTGGGCCGTCGCCAGCACCAGCACGCCAGACCCCATCTTCTGCTTGAGCTGGTCGTGCAGCCCCCGCAGGTCCTTGCCGGAGACCCCCTCGAGCTGGGTCGCCAATACCCGGACCCCTTCGACCTCCTGCGCCTTCCCGAGCAGATCGCTACCCGCCGCGCTGGCCAACTTGGCCTTGAGACGCTCGAGTTCCCTTTCCAGCCCCCGCTGTCTCTCGAGCACGGCATCCAGTCGCTCGACGATCTGCTCCGGCCTGGCTTTCAGGCGCTCGCCGACCGTATTGAGCTCACGCTCCTGCACGGCGAACCACGCCATCGCCGCCTCGCCGGTGATCGCCTCGATACGTCGCACACCCGCCGCGGTGCCGGACTCGGAAACGATATGGAACGGCCCGATGTCACCACTGCGGGCCACGTGCGTCCCACCGCAAAGCTCGATCGAGAAGTCGTCGGCGCCGATCGTCAGCACGCGCACGCTATCGAGGTACTTGGCTTCGAACAGGGCGCGAGCGCCCCTCGCCTTGGCCTCGTCGAGCGTCATCAGCTCGGTCCGTGTCGGCGCGTTGGCCAGGATCTGAGCATTGACGATGCGCTCGACCTGCGCCAGCTGCTCCGGCGTGAGCGGCTCGAAATGGCTGAAATCGAAGCGTAGACGTTCGGCGCTGACCAGCGAACCCTTCTGCTGGACATGATCGCCGAGGGTCAACCGCAAGGCTTCATGGAGCAGGTGGGTCGCCGAGTGGTTGCGCATGGTTGCCAGTCGCAGCGCAGGATCCACCTGCGGCGCGAGCCTCTCGCCGACGGTCACGCGCCCGCCGACCATCACGCCTTCGTGGAGATGATGCCCCGCCTGCTTGCGCGTGTTGGTCACCTGGAAGCGGCCACCGTCGGTTTGAAGATAGCCGGTATCGCCCACCTGACCGCCCGACTCGGCATAGAAAGGTGTGCGATCCAGCACGATGACACCCTTCTGGCCCTCCTCGAGCGCCGCAAGCGCATTGCCCGCTTCATCGACGATCGCCGTTACCTTCGACGAATCCTCGAGCCGATCGTAACCGGTAAACTCGGTGCTGCCCTCGAGCTCGAGCGCGGCACCATAGTCGCCGCCGAACTGGCTCGCGGCACGCGCCCGCTGGCGCTGCGCCTCCAGCTCGCGCTCGAACCCTGCCTGGTCCAGCATCACGCCGCGTTCGCGGCAGACGTCGGCAGTCAGGTCGAACGGGAAGCCGTAGGTGTCGTAGAGCTTGAAGATGGTTTCGCCTGGCAGGACGTCGTCTTCGAGCGCCGAGAGCGCCTCTTCGAGCAGCTTCATGCCGTGATCCAGCGTCCGCGCGAACTGCTGCTCCTCCTTCAGCAGTACCCGCTCGATCTGATCGCGGGCCTGGCGCAGCTCGGGGTAGGCCTCGCCCATCTCGGCATCCAGCGCCGCCACCAGCTTGTGGAAGAACGGCTCGCTGGCGCCCAGCTTGTGCCCATGGCGTACCGCACGACGGATGATGCGACGCAGCACGTAGCCACGCCCTTCGTTGGACGGCAGCACCCCGTCGACGATCAAAAACGCGCAGGAGCGGATATGATCGGCGATGACCCGCAGCGACGGCGTCTTGATGTCGTCGTGGCCGGTCACTTCGGACGCGGCCAGCAGCAGGTTACGGAACAGGTCGATCTCGTAGTTGGAGTGGACGCCCTGCATCACCGCGGCCATGCGCTCCAGCCCCATGCCGGTATCGATCGACGGCTTGGGCAGCGGATTCATGTTGCCGGAGGCGTCGCGGTCGAACTGCATGAAAACGAGGTTCCACACCTCGATGTAGCGATCCCCATCCTCTTCCGGGCTTCCCGGCGGGCCGCCCCAGACCTCCGGGCCGTGGTCGTAGAAGATCTCCGAGCAGGGGCCGCAGGGGCCGGTGTCACCCATCTGCCAGAAGTTGTCCTCATCCAGACGTGACAACCGCGCGGGGTCGACGCCGATATCCTCGATCCAGATTCTGGCCGCTTCGTCGTCGCTGATATGGACCGTGACCCAGAGCTTGTCCTTGGGCAGCGCCAGAACCTCGGTGATGAACGTCCAGGCGTAGCGAATCGCATCGGCCTTGAAATAGTCGCCGAAGCTGAAGTTGCCCATCATCTCGAAGAAGGTGTGGTGACGAGCGGTATAGCCGACGTTGTCCAGATCGTTGTGCTTGCCACCGGCGCGCACGCAGCGCTGCGCCGAGGTGGCGCGCACGTAGGGACGGGGGTCCCGGCCCAGGAACACGTCCTTGAACGGCACCATGCCGGCGTTGGTGAAGAGAAGCGTGGGATCGTTTTCCGGCACCAGAGAGGCGGAAGGTACGATGGTGTGCCCGCGCTCCTCGAAGAAGCTCAGGAAAGCCTGTCTGATATCTGCACTTTTCATAAACAATCCGTGGCGATAGGCGTGCCCACGGCGGCTAGCAGACCACGTGGCGACACAGAACACGGCAATGAAGAGGCGCCGTGAACGCCTCTCCTGCCATCGCAAAGCGCATTAGTATAACGTGGTCGGCCGATAGTCTGTCGAGTGCGACACCATTGTGGTCGGCCCGACACCCCCGCCACGGGTCGTGGGTAACCGGCGGGTGGGCGATACACGGGACGAGTATCGCGTGCGGCGCATGGCGGCGGAGCAGATGGAGCAGGCGGAGCAGTAACAGGAGCGCAGCGTTCCGGCGGGCTGCCGGCTTGCGGTAGAGATGCGGGAGGGAAGCCCCGGAAATCCGGGGGCAGAGGCGCGTGATGACTCGTGACGAAGGTTCAGGAGATACTGCTCGACCAGGCGTGCCTCATGGCATGGCGAACCTGCTCGAACTCGAAGCCCCGCCCCGCCAGGAAGCGCTCTCTCTTGGCACGCTCCCGCGGGGTGCCCCCCGGAGAATCGAAGCGCTTGGCGAGGGCCTGACTCGCCAGATCCTCCCAGTCGGGGGCCTCACTCTCGAAAGCCGAAGATATCAGCGACTCATCGATTCCCCGCCGTGCCATGTCGACGCGAATCTTGACGGGGCCCTGCCCGTGCGCAATGCGCGAGCGGACGAAGACCTCGGCGAATCTCGCATCGGACTGAAGCCCCTCCCTCGCCAGTTCGTCCAGGGCCTGGCGGATATCCTCGCGCTCCAGGCCCTTCGCGCTCATGCGGGTTTCCAGCTCGACGCGGGAGTACTCGCGCCGGGCCAGGAACCGAATGGCAACGTCTCGGGGGGACACCTCCCGGGACACATCCTCTCGAGAAGCGGCGTCACCGCAGAAGGCGTCGTTGCGCTCAGTCATCGATACCCTCGCCCTCCAGAGATAGCGGCTTACAGCAGCGTATCGCCGGAGTCATCGCTTTCGGCGACGGCCGCTTCGGGTTCCTTCTCCTTGGTTGCCGGTACCGCGAGCAGCTGGGCCCGAATCTGCGTTTCGATCTCGGCCATCACCTCGGGATGCTCCTCGAGATACTGGGCAGCGTTGGCCTTGCCCTGGCCGATCTTGCTGCCCTTGTAGCTGTACCAGGCCCCCGCCTTGTCGACCAGGTTGCACTGCACGCCGAGATCGATGACCTCGCCGGCATGGTAGATGCCCTTGCCATACAGGATCTGGAACTCGGACTGACGGAACGGCGGCGCCACCTTGTTCTTCACCACCTTGACCCGGGTTTCGTTACCGGTAACCTCGTCGCCCTGCTTGACCGAACCGATACGGCGAATATCGAGGCGCACGCTGGAGTAGAACTTGAGCGCGTTGCCACCGGTGGTGGTCTCGGGGCTACCGAACATCACGCCGATCTTCATGCGAATCTGGTTGATGAACACCACCATGCAGTTGGCGTTCTTGATATTGCCGGTGATCTTGCGCAGCGCCTGGGACATCAGGCGCGCCTGGAGGCCGACGTGGGAATCGCCCATCTCCCCCTCGATCTCCGCGCGCGGCGTCAGCGCCGCCACGGAATCGATGATGATGACGTCGACGCCACCGGAGCGCACCAGCATGTCGCAGATTTCGAGCGCCTGCTCGCCGGTGTCGGGCTGGGAAACCAGCAGCTCGTCGAGATCGACACCGAGTTTTTCGGCATAGCTCGGGTCGAGCGCGTGCTCGGCATCGACGAAGGCGCAGGTCTTGCCATCCTTCTGGGCCTGGGCGATCACCGACAGGGTCAGCGTAGTCTTGCCCGAGGATTCCGGACCGAAGATCTCGACGACACGACCGTAAGGCAACCCGCCGACACCCAGTGCGATATCCAGGCCCAGAGACCCCGTCGACACCACCGGAATCGCGGTACGCGGGGTATCGCCCAAGCGCATCACGGTGCCTTTGCCGAATTGACGATCGATCTGTGACAGTGCCGCATTGAGTGCCTTGCTGCGGTTTTCGTCCTGTGCCATGAACGTCTCCTATGGATGCACGAAGTGAGGCGGGGCAGCGCCGGTCGCAGCGCTCGGCTCACGCACTGTATGGTTAGACAGTAGTATGGCGAAAAAAAGCGCTCCCGCCTATCCCCCGCCGAAGATTTTCAATCCTGCCGCCGCGGAGCCCCGGACGCCGGCTTGCTGTCATCGTGAAGAGGCGTTGTCGGGCCGGCTTTCCGCCAGCGATTCGATCAGTCCCGACAGCGCCACGGCAACCGCCGACTCGCGGATCCGCCGACGGTCCCCCGGCAGCTGATGACGCTGCACCCGCTGATGGTGTGGGTTGCCCCAGGCGAACCACACCGTGCCCACGGGCTTGTCGGGACTGCCCCCGGCCGGGCCGGCAACGCCGCTGACCGCGACACCGAGTTCGGCCCCGCTATCGCGACAGGCACCGACGACCATCTCCCTGACGGTCTCCTCGCTGACCGCGCCATGGGTCTCCAGTGTGGCCCGCGACACTCCCAGCAGGCGCTGCTTGGCGGCATTGGCGTAGGTCACGTAGCCGGTCTCGAAGTAGGCGGAGCTGCCGGCGATCGCCGTGATGGCGCTGGCGACGCCGCCCCCGGTACAGGATTCCGCGGTGGTCAGCCGGACACCCAGCGCCAGACAGGCCTCCCCCAGACGCCGGGAGAGCGCCTCGCAATCCGGTTCGGCGCCCAGCGGGGATGTGGAGTCGTTCGTCATGGGCAACTTCCTCTTTCAGGGGTCGCTCTACCCGTCGGCCGCCGCTCCCCGGGCGACGGCGGGGGCAGAGCCGAAGGAGAAACCGATCGCCATCCAGTATGCGGAGAATCGTGGTTCATGCAATCGCCGAAGGGACACTGCGGGGACGCCTGCGTATCGCGGATGGAGGAGCACGCCCTGGCGGGAGCAAGGCGGTGGCGGGAGGCGGGTCAATCCGGTTCGCGGGGATCCCGGGGCGGAGGAATCACGGAAGGATGACGCGCCGCCAGTTCGGCAACGGCGATCTCCAGCAGCACAACGGCCAGTTCGCTGAGATTGACGTTACGCTTGTTGGCTTCGATGGCCAGCAGGCGATACGTGGAATCACTGAGGTGGTTGAGCACCAACCGGGCCATATGGGAGTCCTCGAGTACCGATTTCACACACTGTAACGAGTTATCGGCGGGCACTCAGGCTGAAATCACTACACCTGATGCATGATCCCCTCTAAGGCGACCGCCACCTCGCGCCGTGCCGGACCCAGCCACCGCGTGGTAACCTTGCCCCTCAGCGTACGACCCGGCATTCCGATGCCCCCTCTGTGTCCCCAGAATCGACGGAGCTTCCGAGACACCATGCAGGACGCGGCCTCCAGCAAGAGCACCCAGCATACGCCGATGATGGCGCAGTACCTCAAGATCAAGCGCGAGCATCCGGACGTGCTGCTCTTCTACCGGATGGGCGATTTCTACGAGCTTTTCTACGACGATGCCAAGCGTGCATCGCAACTGCTCGACATCACGCTGACGGCCCGCGGGCAGTCGGCCGGCAAGCCGATCCCCATGGCGGGCATCCCCTACCACAGCGTCGAGTCCTACCTGGCGCGACTGGTCAAATCCGGCCAGTCGGTGGCCATCTGCGAACAGATCGGCGATCCGAGCACGGCCAAGGGGCCGGTGGAGCGCCGGGTCGTGCGCATCGTCACACCGGGAACGCTGCTGGACGAAGCCCTGCTCGATGCCAGCCGCGATAACCTGCTGGTGGCCCTCCATCGCACCGGCGAACGCTGGGGTATCGCCTGGCTGGAACTCTCCAGCAGCCGCTTCAGCGTGCTCGAGATCGATGGCGAGGCCGACATGCTGGCCGAGATCCATCGGCTGCAGCCGGCGGAGCTGCTGGTCGCCGAAAGCCTCGACCTCTCGCCGTCGCTGGCGGAGCGGACCGGCCTGAAACGCCAGAACGACTGGCATTTCGACCTGGAGACCGCCAACCGTCTGCTGTGCGACCAGTTCGAGGTCGCCGATCTCAGGGGCTTCGGTTGCACCCATCTCGAAACCGCGCTGGTCGCCGCCGGCGTGCTGATCGACTACGCCAGGGACACCCAGCGTTCCCGACTGCCCCATGTCACCGCGCTGAGCGTCGAGAACCGTGACGAATCGGTGGTGATCGATGCCGCCAGCCGACGCAATCTCGAGATCGACATCAACCTCGGCGGCAGTGGTGACAACACCCTGGCCAGCGTGCTCGACACGACCGTCACGCCGATGGGCTCGCGTCTGCTCAAGCGCTGGCTCAATCGGCCCCTGCGTGACCGGCATCAGGTCGGCGCCCGCCAGGCAGCGGTGCAGTTGCTGCTCGACGCGGACCAGTACCTGCTGATCCGCGAGCCGCTCAGCGAGGTGGGCGATGTCGAGCGGATCCTGGCGCGGGTGGCACTGCGCAGCGCCCGCCCCCGGGATCTGGCCCGCCTGCGCGACGCGCTCAACGTGCTGCCGACGCTGCAGGCCGATCTCCAGCGAATCGAAGGCGAGAGCGCACTGGACGACCTCGCCCGCCATATCCACCCCTATCCCGAACTGGCCGACACCCTGACCCAGGCGCTGATCGACAACCCGCCGGTGGTGATCCGGGACGGCGGTGTCATCCGCGAAGGCTTCGACGCCGAGCTCGACGAGTATCGCGGGCTGGCCGAACACGCCGGCGACTACCTGATCCAGCTCGAGCTTCGTGAGCGCGAACGTACCGGCCTGCCGGGCCTCAAGGTCGGCTACAACCGGGTCCACGGCTACTACATCGAGATACCGCGCGCCCAGGCTCGCGAGGTGCCGGCGGACTATATCCGCCGCCAGACGCTGAAGAACGCCGAGCGCTTCATCATCCCCGAACTCAAGGAGTTCGAGGACAAGGCGCTGTCCGCCAAGTCTCGCGCGCTGGCGCGGGAAAAACTGCTCTACGAGAGCCTGATCGACACGCTCAATGCCGATCTCGATGCGCTGCAGGCCACCGGTCGCTCGCTGGGCGCGCTCGACGTGCTCTGCGCCTTCGCCGAACGCGCCCAGCATCTCGATTTCGTGCGTCCACGCCTGCTGGAACAACCGGGATTCAACATCATCGGCGGTCGTCACCCGGTGGTGGAACACGTCAGTCAGCACCCCTTCGTGCCCAACGACCTGATCCTCGACGACGATCGTCGCATGCTGGTGATCACCGGCCCCAACATGGGCGGCAAGTCGACCTACATGCGCCAGGCGGCGTTGATCGCCCTGCTCGCCCATACCGGCAGCTTCGTGCCCGCGGACAGCGCCGAGATCGGTCCGGTGGACCGGATCTTCACCCGAATCGGCTCCAGCGACGATCTCGCCGGCGGTCGCTCCACGTTCATGGTGGAGATGACCGAAACCGCCAGCATCCTTCACAACGCCACCGCCGAAAGCCTGGTGCTGATGGACGAGATCGGCCGCGGCACCAGCACCTTCGACGGCCTCTCGCTGGCCTGGGCCAGCGCCGAGCATCTCGCCGCCCAGCGGGCATTCACGCTGTTCGCCACCCACTACTTCGAGATGACCGCGCTGGCCGAGCAGCAGGAGACGGTGGCCAACGTCCACCTGACCGCGGCGGAGCATCGCGACGGGATCGTCTTCATGCACCGCGTCGAGGAGGGACCGGCCAGCCAGAGCTACGGCCTGCAGGTCGCCCAGCTCGCCGGCGTGCCCCAGACCGTGATCGCCCGCGCCCGCGACAAGCTGGCCAGTCTCGAGCAGCCTGCCGCCATGCCGGTGGCGTCCGACGTGCACGCCCAGCCCCCGGGACCGCAGCAGGCGGATCTGTTCGCCGCCACACCGCACCCGGTACTCGAAGCACTGGAGTCGCTGGATATCGACTCGCTGACGCCCCGGGCGGCGCTGGATCTGCT
>NZ_CALFQK010000004.1:0-17750 GCF_937921195.1 uncultured Salinicola sp. | reverse complement strand
GCCGGTAAGGGTGAAAGGGTGCGGTAAGAGCGCACCGCGCGCCTGGCAACAGTGCGTGGCACGGTAAACCCCACCTGGAGCAAGACCAAATAGGGATCCTTTGGCGCGGCCCGCGCTGGATCCGGGTAGGTTGCTCGAGAAACGTGGCGACGCGTTTCCTAGATGAATGACTGTCTTAGACAGAACCCGGCTTATCGGCCGACTCCCTCTCCGATTCTTTGCCGTTCAACACCGAGACACGCATGCTGCACCGCGACAACGCTCCACAGGCACCCCAAGGCGGTGCGGCGAATCGTTCCGACTTTCGCCACACCAGCGTGTTGCTCGATGGGGCGGTGGACGCACTCGTGCAATCGCCCTCCGGTATCTACCTCGATGGCACCTTCGGGCGCGGCGGGCACTCTCGGGCGATTCTCTCGCGGCTCGATGCTCGCGGGCGGCTGATCGCGATCGACCGCGATCCCGCCGCGCTGGCCGTTGCCGCCGAGATCGATGACCCGCGCTTGACGGTATGCCGCGGCGTGTTCGCCGAGCTGGATAGCCATGCCGAGGCGTGCGGTGCGTCGGGGCGGTTGAGCGGTATCCTGCTCGATGTCGGCGTCTCCTCTCCCCAACTGGACGATCCCTCGCGGGGTTTCAGCTTTCTACGCGACGGCCCGCTGGACATGCGCATGGATCCGACCTCCGGGATCGGTGCCGCCGAGTGGATCGCGCGCACCGGTGACCAGGAGATGGCGCGAGTCTTCAAGGCCTACGGCGAGGAGCGTTTCGCCAAGCGCATCGCACGCGCCATCGTTACCGCGCGTCAGGAGACGCCGATCGTCGGCACCCATCAACTGGCCGAAATCGTCAAGGCAGCCCATCCCGCCTGGGAGAAGGGGAAGCACCCCGCGACCCGCGTGTTCCAGGCCATTCGCATTCATCTCAACGACGAACTGGGACAGCTGACCCGGGCGCTGGACGTCGCCCTGGAGTCGCTGGAGGTGGGGGGGCGCCTGGTCGTCATCAGTTTTCATTCGCTGGAGGACCGGCTGGTCAAGCGGTTCATCCGTGACCAGTCCAGGGGCGATACGCACTTGCCCCGCGGCATGCCGGTACGCGAGGATCAACTTCACAAGCGGCTCAAGCCGGTAGGCAAGGCGATGCGTGCCAGCGATAGCGAGATCGACGCCAACCCTCGCGCGCGCAGCGCGGTCATGCGCATCGCCGAGAAGCTGGAATAGGGAGCAACATGGCCGTTCAAGGACGACGCAGTGGGTTGGGATTGGGCAACTGGCCATTCGCCCGACGCCTGGATCCACGTTCCGCTCTGCTGGGTGTGGTTATCATTGCGCTGTTGATAACGGCGCTGGCCATCATCAGCACCTCTCATCTGACCCGGGTCCAGTACGCGCGCTTGCAGAAGCTCGAGAACCAGCGAGATTCGCTGCAGACGGAGTGGGGACGGCTGCTGCTCGAGGAGAGCACCTGGTCCTCTCCCGCCCGTATCGAGTCGTTGGCCACCAAACGCCTGAACATGCGTGTCCCGAGCGTCGATGAAGTGAAGGTGATTCATCCATGAGTGCGTCCAGGCGCGCCGCGACAGCCAGGAGCCGCCGGCCGGATGCCCCCTTGGGGGCCGGACGCTACTGGTTCATGCTTCTCGTCATTCTGGTCGCGCTATCCGCACTCGTCGGCCGGGTGGTCTACCTTCAGGTCATCGACCGCAGTTTTCTCCAGAACCAGGGCGATGCGCGCACCCTGCGGGTCGAAACCATCGGCGCCCATCGAGGCATGATCAGCGACCGCAACGGTGATCCCCTGGCCATCTCGACGCCGGTGATCACGCTGTGGGCCAATCCTCAGGAACTGCCGAAGGACCCCATTCAGCAGACATTGCTGGCAAAGGCGCTCAAGGTGGATCCCGGCCAGCTGGCAGATCGCATCTCGCGCTACTCCGACCACGAGTTCATGTATCTGCGCCGTCAGTTGACGCCCGCCGCCGCCAAGCCGGCGCTCGATCTGCAGATGCCCGGTGTCTACTCGCGCGACGAGTACAAGCGCTATTACCCGGCAGGAGAGGTGGCGGCACAGCTCGTCGGGGTGACCAACGTCGACGACAAGGGGCAGGAAGGGCTCGAGCTGGCCTACAACCGTTATCTGACCGGCCAGCCGGGCAAGCGGCGCGTGCTGAAGGATCGCAAGGGTCATCTGGTTCGCGACCTGCACCTGATCGACGAGGCCAAGCCGGGCGGTGACCTGACGCTGTCGATCGATCTGCGCCTGCAGTACATGGCGTATCGCGAACTGGCGGCGGGGATTCGCAAGAATGACGCCGACGGCGGTTCGCTGGTGATGCTGGATGCGCGGACCGGCGAAGTGCTGGCGATGGCCAACCTGCCTTCCTACAACCCCAACAATCGCAGCGACGTGGATGTCCGCGGCCTGCGCAATCAGGCCATCACCGACGCCATCGAGCCTGGCTCGGTCATGAAGCCGCTCGCCATGTCGGCGGCGCTCGCTTCCGACAAGTTCACGCCGGAAAGCATCATCGACACTTCGCCCGGCTGGATGGTGGTGGATGGTTATACCATTCGCGATTTTCGTAACTACGGCAAACTGTCGCCGGCCGGGATTCTGCTCCACTCCTCGAACATCGGGATGTCCCACATTGCCCTGGAGCTGCCCAAGGACGCGATCTGGAATCGCTATCGCGAGCTTGGCCTGGGGCAGTCGCCCGGCACCGGGTTCCCGGGAGAGAACAGCGGGAGCCTGCCGTCGCCAACCAACCTGCCGCGCAGTGCCCAGGCGGCGATGGCCTACGGCTACGGGGTTGCCGTGACGCCGCTGCAACTGGCAAGCGCCTATACCGCCATCGCCAACGATGGCAAGCGCCTGTCGCCCTCGCTGCTCAAGCTCAACGGCGATCCGGAGAGCGAACAGGTGATTTCGGCCACCGTGGCGCACGAGCTCCTGGCGATGATGGAAAAGATCGTGCAGCCCAATGCCGGCGGCCATCTGGCGATGGTTCCCGGTTACCAGATCGCGGGCAAGACCGGCACCGTGCGCAAGGTCACCAGCACCGGCTACCAGGAAACCGAGTATCGGGGGCTTTTCGCCGGTATTGCCCCGGCCTCCAACCCGCGTATCGTTACCGTGGTGATGATCGACAATCCCAAGAAGGGCGACTATTACGGTGGCCTGGTCGCCGCCCCCGTATTCAGTCGCGTCGTGGGCAGCGCGCTGCGCCTGTTGGACGTGCCCCCCGACGCGCCGCAGGAGGAGACTGCGCCATGAGAATCGATGCCGCGCGGCTAGCGACTGCACTGGCCGAGCTCTGGCCTGATGTCGCTACGCCTTCGGGCAGCGCCGCGGAACCGTCGCGGTTGGCATCGTGGCTTCCGGGCGCAGCCGAATTGACGCTGACGCAGGATAGCCGCCATATCGAGAGCGGCGACCTGTTCCTGGCGGTACCGGGCGTCAGTGTCGACGGTCGGCGGTTCATCTCCGAGGCGCTCGATTCCGGTGCGGTCGGTGTGCTCTGCGAGGCCGAGGCGCTGGATGCGGCCTGGGTTGCCGATGAGCGCGTTCTCGCCTTGCCCGGGCTGGCGCTTCGGCTGGCCGCGCTGGGTCGACGGCTCTTCGCGGTCCCGGAATCGTTGAAACTGATCGGCGTCACCGGTACCAACGGCAAGAGTTCGGTCACGTATTACATCGCGGCACTGTTGGAAGCCCTCGGCACCCCGGCTGCGGTGATCGGAACGCTGGGATATGGTCGGCTCGGCGAAGTCCGCGCTGCGCTGCAGACCACGCCGGGCCCGCTGGCGTTGCAGCGGATGCTCGGCGAGTTGGCCGGCGCTGGCGTCGAGGTCGTTGCCATGGAGGTGTCGTCGCACGCGTTGACTCAGGAGCGGCTCGGCGATACCAGGGTCGATGCCGCGGTCTTCACCAACCTGAGTCGCGATCACCTGGACTATCACGGCAGCATGGCGGCCTATGCCGCCGCCAAGGCCCGGCTTTTCAGGCGAGACTCGGTTCGGCTGGCCGTCGTCAATGGCGATGATCCCCTGGCACGCTTGATGCTCGCGGGTCTGCCGGGCGGTACTCGAGTCCTGGCGACCGGGGGTGGCGAGGCCACGACGCTGCGTGTCGTCGATTGCGAAGCGCTGCCGAACGGCCTGCGCGCCATCGTTGCCACGCCGGAGAACGAAGGGGTCCTCGAGCTGTCGTTGATGGGGCGTTTCAACCTCGACAACGCACTGCTGGCGATCGCCACGCTTTACGGTCTGGGCCATCCGCTGGAGTCGCTCTGGCAGGCCGCCGCTACGCTGCGGCCGGTGCCGGGGCGCATGCAACTGCTGCCGCGAGACGATGCCGGCAGGGTGCCGGTGGTGGTCGTGGACTATGCCCACACGCCGGATGCGCTGGAGAATGCGCTCGCCGCGCTGCGCGCTCACCTGCCGAGCCGGGATGGCGGCGAACTGTGGTGCGTGTTCGGCTGTGGCGGTGACCGTGACAGCGGCAAGCGTCCGTTGATGGCGGCGGTCGCGGAGAAGCTGGCGGACCGCATCGTCGTTACCGACGACAACCCCAGGAGCGAAGACCCGCAAGTCATTCGCGACCAGATCGCGGCCGGGCTGTCACCGGAGGCTCGGGCGGAAAGCTGGTTGGTCGATGGTCGGGAAGTGGCGATCGAGCGCGTCATCGCGACGGCCACGGCGGAGGACATCGTGCTGATCGCCGGCAAGGGTCACGAGGATTATCAGGAAGTCGCCGGCATGCGCCACCCCTTCAGCGACGTCGGGGTGGCGAGCCGTTGCCTCCGTTCGCGGGAGGCGTCCGCATGAACGACCGGTTGAGCGGCATCGCTTCGCGTCTCGGCGCGACCTTGAACGGCGCCGACGCCGAGGTGTCCCGTATCGTCACCGATACGCGCGCGCTTCGCCCCGGCGATCTGCTGGTGGCGCTGCAGGGCGAACGCTTCGACGCTCACGATTTCCTCGCCGAGGCGCGGGAGAAAGGCGCCGTGGGCGCGGTCGTGGCACGACCGGTCGCCGACCCGCTGGCACAGGTCGAAGTACCCGACACCCGGCTGGCATTGGGGTTGCTGGCGCGGGCGCACCGGCTCGGGTGGGGCGGAAAGCTGATTGCGGTGACCGGCAACAGCGGCAAGACCACGGTCAAGGAGATGCTCGCCTCGATCCTGCGGCGACGAGCGCCGACGCTGGCCACGCGCGGCAATCTCAACAATGACATCGGCGCGCCGCTGACGCTGCTCGAGCTCGATGCCGAGCAGCGTTACGCGGCCATCGAACTGGGCGCCAACCACCTGGGCGAGATTGCCTGGACCACCGCGCTGGCCAAGCCGCAGGTGGCGGTCATCACCAACGTCACCGGGGCGCATGTCGGGGAGTTCGGCGGCATGGGCCAGATCGCTCAGGCCAAGGGCGAGATTCTCGCCGGCCTGGCCATGGACGGCTGCGCCGTCCTCGATCGGGACGAGCGCTATTTTCCGGTGTGGCGAGCGCTGGCGGGGCGCGCCCGAGTGATCGATTTCGGCATCGGGAGCGACGCCAGCGTCACCGCTCACGATCTGGTGTGCGATGCGGGTGGGCGTTATGCTTTCACGCTTTCCCTGCCGGGCGAAACGTCGGTGCGCGTCTCGTTGGCCTTGATGGGGCGACACAACGTGCGCAACGCGCTGGCCGCGGCGGCCGCGACACATGCGCTGGGGTTCTGCGGCGCCGAGATCGTGACCGGGCTCGAGGCCTGCCAGAGCATGGCGGGGCGCATGCAGGTGGTCGACGGGGTGCGTGATAGCCGCGTGATCGACGACACCTACAATGCCAACCCCGGTGCGATGCGAGCGGCACTCGAGACGCTGGCGTCGCTGCCGGCGCCGCGCTGGTGTTTCCTCGGACCGATGGGCGAGATGGGGGCCGAGAGCGAACGCCTGCATGCCGAGGTCGGTCGGCTGGCGCACGATCTCGGACTCGATTTTCTGGGTACGTACGGCGAGGCCGCGCGTGCCGCAACGGAGGCTTTCGGCAACGAAGGCCGTCATTTCGATGACTGGGCGACACTCGAGCGTTTCGCCCAGCATCAGCTTCCTTCCCGGGCCAGCGTGCTGGTCAAGGGTTCGCGCAGTGCCAGCATGGAACGACTCGTTGCCGCACTGCGTGATGATGCCTCAAGGTGAATCTGACTCATGCTGCTTTTCCTGGCTGAACTGCTTACCCATTTTCAAAGTGCTTTCAATGTTTTCGGATATCTCACCCTGCGCGTGATCCTGGGCACGCTGACGGCGTTGTTCCTGAGTCTGTGGATGGGACCACAGATGATCCGGCGTCTGGTCGAGCGCCAGATCGGTCAGGCGGTGAGGGACGATGGTCCGCAGTCACACCTCTCCAAGGCGGGCACGCCGACCATGGGCGGTGCGCTGATCCTGGTCTCCATCGCGATCAGTACGCTGCTGTGGGGCGATCTGACCAACCATTACGTGTGGCTGGTACTGGCGGTCACGCTGGGTTTCGGCGCCATCGGCTGGGTCGACGATTTTCGCAAGGTGGTGGAGAAGAACCCGCGCGGCCTGCCGGCCCGCTGGAAATATTTCTGGCAGTCAGTGATCGGTCTCGGCGCGTCGTTGATCCTCTATTTCACGGCAGCGAGCCCGGTGGAGATCAGCCTGATCGTGCCGCTGTTCAAGGATGTGGTGATTCCGCTGGGCCTGTTCTACATCGTGTTGAGCTATCTGGTCATCGTCGGCAGCTCCAACGCGGTCAACCTGACCGACGGCCTCGACGGCCTGGCCATCATGCCGACGGTGCTGGTCTCCATGGGCTTGGCGGTGTTCGCCTATGCCAGCGGCAACGCCGTCTTCGCCAACTATCTGCACATCCCCGAAGTGCCGGGCGCCGGCGAACTCTCCGTGTTCTGTGGCACCATCGCCGGGGCCGGCCTCGGGTTTTTGTGGTTCAACACCTACCCCGCGCAAGTATTCATGGGGGACGTCGGTGCGCTGGCGCTGGGGGCGGCGCTGGGCATCGTCGCCGTCATCGTTCGCCAGGAGATCGTCCTATTCATCATGGGTGGCGTCTTCGTCATGGAGACGGTGTCGGTCATCCTGCAGGTGGGCTCCTACAAGCTCACCGGCCGACGCATCTTCCGCATGGCGCCGCTGCACCACCATTTCGAACTGAAAGGGTGGCCGGAGCCCCGCGTCATCGTGCGCTTCTGGATCGTCACCGTCATGCTGGTCCTGCTGGGGCTGGCGACATTGAAGCTGCGTTGACGCCATGAGCGATTCGCTATCCGCCGAGCCGGCAACCCCAGTCGCGGCAGAGTCAGCCGAGCCGGGCATGCCGCCGACCTTGGTGGTTGGGCTGGGAATCTCCGGCCGTGCGATCGCCCGCTTCCTGGCTGGTCGCGGCGAGCGCTTCATGGTCGCCGATACCCGCGCCGCCCCCCCGGGACTCGAGGCTTTCCGTGCGGCCTATCCGGAGATCGAACTCCACCTGGGGAGCCTGGAGTCGCTGGATCTGGAGGCATTCGCCGAGATCGTCGTCAGTCCTGGCATCGATCTCGAGCGGACCGGCCTGGGCGCTGTCCGGGACCGGGTCATCGGCGAGATTTCTCTGTTTGCGCGACACTGCGAAGCGCCGATCGTGGCCATCACCGGGTCCAATGCCAAGTCGACCGTGACCACGCTGGTGGGCGAGATGGCGCGGCAGGCGGGCAGGCGCGTCGCGGTCGGCGGCAACCTCGGCGATGCCGCACTGGACCTGCTGATCGATCACGCGGACGCGGAGCTGTTCGTGCTGGAGCTGTCGAGCTTTCAACTGGAGACGCTCACCGGACTGGGGGCGGCCTGCGCGGCGTTTCTGAATCTGTCGGCCGACCATCTCGATCGCCATGGCGACATGCAGGGCTACCGCCGGGCCAAGGCGCGGATTTTCGAGGGTGCCGCCCATGCCGTCGCCAACGCGGATGATGCGGCCACCTGGCCGGGACAGGAGGCGTTGAGCTGCGAGCGCTTCACCACCCACTCGCCCGGTGACGACGAGTGGGGCATCTCGAGCGTGGCGGGCGGGACGGGCGAGTGGCTTTGCCACGGCCGGCAACCGTTGATGCCGGTCGATGAACTGCGCCTGGCGGGTCGGCACAATCACGCCAACGCGCTGGCGGCGATGGCGATCGCCCATGTCGTCGGCATTGACGGGGATGTGGTCCGTGGGGTCCTTTGCCGTTTTGCCGGCTTGCCGCATCGCGGCGAGATCGTTGCCGAACGCGGCGGCGTGCGCTGGATCAACGACTCCAAAGGCACTAACGTGGGCGCGACACTGGCGGCGATCGCCGGGGTCGGGGAGACGCTGACCGGGAAACTGGTCTGGTTGGGCGGCGGAGTCGGCAAGGGCGCCGACTTCACGCCGTTGGCCGAACCGCTGGCACGCTATGCTCGGGAAGCGATCGTGTTCGGCCAGGATGCGCCGCAGTTGGTCGCCGCGCTCGAGCCGCAGGTCGCCACCTGGCGGGTCGACACGCTGGCAGACGCCGTGCGGCGCGCGGCCTCAATCGCCGAGCCGGGGGATTGCGTGCTGCTGTCGCCCGCCTGTGCAAGTCTCGACCAGTTTCCCAACTACCTGGCGCGCGGCGAGGCGTTTCGCGCCCTGCTTGATCAAGGGCAGCTCGGACAAGGGCAGGAAGCCGCATGCTGAAGGCCATGATGAAGACGTCGCAGGCGCGACTGACCACCAAGCACCAGTCGTTCGATGGCTGGCTACTGCTGGCGACGCTGTCGCTGATGCTGATCGGCTGGGTGATGGTGACCTCGGCATCCACCGAGATCGCCGCGAGCCTGACCGGCAACCCCTACTATTTCAGTATTCGTCACGGCATCTTCGTCCTCGCCGCGATCGGCGTCGGGCTCGTCGCCGTGCGCCTGCCGCTCGACTGGTGGCGACAGAAAGGCCCTTTGATGCTGATCGTGGCGCTGTTGCTGCTGTTCGTCGTGCTGATCGTGGGCCGTGAAATCAACGGCAGCCGGCGCTGGATTCCGCTCGGCATCATCAATATCCAGGCGTCGGAAGTCGCCAAGCTGTGTCTGATCGTCTACATCGCCGGCTACCTGGAGCGCTTCCTGCCGGACGTGCGGCGCACCTGGGGAGCCTTCATGCGGCCGCTGGCGGTGATGGCGTTGATCGGTTTCCTGCTGATCCTCGAGCCGGACTACGGCGCCGTGGTGGTGTTGACCGGCTGCGTGATGGGCATGTTGCTGCTCTCCGGTGCCCCGCTGTGGCGGTTTCTGCTGATCCTGGCCGTGGTGGGGTCGGGTGCCGTCATGCTGGCGGTGGCGGAACCCTATCGTTTGCAGCGGATCACCAGTTTCGCCAATCCCTGGGCGGATCAGTACAACACCGGTTATCAGCTGACCCAAGCGCTGATCGCCTTCGGGCGGGGGCATTGGTTCGGTCTGGGGCTGGGTAACAGCGTCCAGAAACTGTTCTACCTGCCGGAAGCACACACCGATTTCGTGTTTGCCGTGCTGGCCGAGGAGCTGGGATTGTTCGGCGCCATGGCGGTGATTCTCCTGTTCGCCCTGCTGGTCTTCCGGGCCTTCAGGATCGGACGCAAGGCGGAACTGATCGGCATCCCGTTCGCGGCTTACCTCTGCTATGGCATTGCGCTGGTCATCGGTGCACAGGCATTCATCAACATTTCCGTCAGCGCGGGCATGCTACCCACCAAAGGCTTGACGCTGCCACTTCTGAGCTACGGCGGTTCGAGTCTCATCATCAGCGGGATCATGATGGCCATACTGTTTCGCGTCGACGCCGAGGTCAGGCGGCTTCAGCGCCGAGCCGAACCCAAGGCCGCTCCCGAGCCCCCCTCCGACACCCAGGCCTCGGAGCCGGGCTCATGAGCGGCACGCGGCGCGTTCTGATCATGGCCGGCGGCACCGGCGGGCATGTCGTGCCCGCGCTCTCGCTGGCCAAGGCCCTGCGCGAACGAGGGGTGGCAGTCGAGTGGCTGGGGAGTCCGAGAGGCATCGAGAACCGTCTCGTTCCCGCTGCGGACATCCCGTTGAACCGCATCGCGGTGTCCGGGTTGCGGGGCAACGGTCTGGGCGGCTGGTTGGCGATCCCGTGGCGGCTGAGCCGGGCGATCTGGCAGGCCCGGCGGGTGATACAGCGCTTCGACCCGCAGCTCGTCGTCGGGCTCGGCGGCTTTGCCAGCGGCCCTGGAGGCCTGGCTGCGCGCTTGAGCGGAAAACCACTGGTGGTGCATGAACAGAACGCCGTCGCCGGCTTGACCAATCGGTCGTTGGCGCATCTGGCGACCCGAGTCTACGCCGCCTTCCCGGGGGCTTTCCCGTCGGCCAAGGCCGAGGTGGTCGGCAATCCAGTGCGCGACGACATCGCGGTGCTGGGAGAGACTCCCAGGACGGTCGAGCAGATGGCCGGCCGGCCGCTGCGGCTGCTGGTGCTGGGCGGGTCGCTCGGGGCGCGGTCCCTGAACCGGAAGCTGCCCGTTGCGCTGGCGGCGCTGGATCCCTCGCGGCGACCGCAGGTACGTCATCAGGCGGGGCGCGACAAGGACGACGAGACGCGGGAGGCCTATCGAGCGGCCGGCGTCGAGGTGGAGGTGAGCGCTTTCATCGACGACATGGCTGTCGCCTACGACTGGGCGGACGTCATCGTGTGTCGAGCCGGCGCCCTGACCATCGCCGAGCTCTCCGCCGCGGCCAAGCCCTCCCTGCTGGTGCCGTTCCCTCATGCCGTCGACGACCACCAGACCCATAACGCACGCCACCTCGTCGACGCGGGTGGCGCTGAATTGATACAGCAGGCCGAGCTCACCCCTGAACGTTTGCAGGCGATGCTCGAGTCACTTTTGCAGCCCGACGTGCTGGCGACAATGGCGATTCAGGCACGTCGGGTAGCCCACCTCGATGCCGTCGGGCGCCTGGTCGACGGCTGCATGGAGATCGGTTTTGAGCGATAGCATTCAGACGCGCCCGACGCGGTCGCATCTCGGCATGCGGCGTATTCGGGGCATTCATTTCGTCGGAATCGGCGGGGCCGGGATGTGCGGCATCGCCGAAGTGCTGGCCAACGAAGGCTACCAAGTCAGCGGTAGTGACCTGAGGGAATCGGCGGTCACCCACCATCTGCGAGACTGTGGCATTCGTGTCGCCATTGGCCATGCGGCGGTCAACGCAGAAGGGGCCAACGTGATCGTGGTGTCGACGGCCGTCGATCCGACCAACCCGGAGATCCAGTGGGCACGAGAGCATCGCGTGCCGGTGGTGCGCCGTGCCGAGATGCTGGCCGAGCTGATGCGCTTCCGCCACGGGATCGCGGTTGCGGGTACCCATGGCAAGACCACCACCACGAGCCTGCTGTCGACACTGTTCGCCGAGGCGGGGCTCGATCCGACGTTCGTCATTGGTGGCAAGCTGACCAGCGCGGGAACCAACGCGCGTCTCGGTTCCGGGGAGTTCCTCGTCGCCGAGGCCGACGAGTCCGATGCATCCTTCCTGCACCTGCAGCCGATGACGGCGATCGTGACGAATATCGACGCCGACCATATGGCGACTTATGACGGCGATTTTTCCCGACTGAAGACGACCTTCATCGAATTTCTGCACAACCTGCCTTTCTACGGCCGGGCCGTGCTGTGCCTCGACGATGACAACGTGCGGGAATTGCTGCCGCAGGTTCAGCGCCAATTCGTCACTTACGGTTTCAACGAAGAGGCCGATTATCGCATTCGGGACTTCCAGCAGACCGCCGACACCATTCGATTCGTCGCCGAGCGTCCCGGCGACTCCGCGGCGTTGAACATCACTCTGGCGATGCCGGGCACCCACAACGCATTGAACGCGCTGGCTGCGATCGCCGTGGCGACCGATGCCGGCGTCGGCGACGACGATATCGTCAGAGGGCTGGCGTCTTTCGGCGGCGTCGGACGTCGTTTTCAGATTCACGGCCACTATCCGCTGTCGCAGGGCGGCGAAGTGATGCTGGTCGACGACTACGGCCACCACCCGCGTGAAGTCGAGATGGTGATTCGTGCGGTTCGCTCCGGCTGGCCGCAGCGTCGGCTGGTGATGCTCTATCAGCCCCATCGCTATACCCGAACGCGAGATCTCTACGAGGACTTCGTCAGGGTGCTCTCCGGCGTCGACACCTTGTTGCTGCTCGACGTGTATGGCGCTGGCGAAGCGCCGATTCCCGGCGCGGAAGGAAAGACGCTGGCGGGCTCGATTCGCCAGCGCGGTCAGGTCGATCCACTGTTCGTCGAGGAAAAGTCGGCACTGCCGGGGATCCTTGCGCGCGTGCTGCGGCCCGGCGATATTCTGATCACCCAGGGGGCCGGGGATATCGGCGGTATCGCCCAGGGGCTCGCCCACTGCGCGCTCAAGCTCGACGAGGTGATCCTTTGAGGCTGGTGGCCGTGTCGGAAGAGAGTGCTTGCGTCATGGAGCGACCGACGCATCCCGAGCGACGTCAGGCCGCAGCGTCGGCGGGGCGGGCACCATGAATACCAGCGCGCGGGGTACGCTGCTCGGCATCCTCATGATCGTGGTGCTGATCGGTGCCGGCGGCAGGGCGCTGTGGCTGTGGCTGGACAAGCCCATCGCACGGGTCTCGATCAGCGGTGACCTGAATTACGTCAGCGCGGCTTACCTTCAGAAGGAGTTGGCTCCCCTGGTGAGCGGCCATACCTGGCTCTCCCTCTCCTTGAGCGACCTGCGCACCGAAGCGCGCAAGATTGGCTGGCTGCGGGAAGTGACCGTCTCTCGCGAGTGGCCCAACACCCTGCGGTTCGTGCTTTACGAGCAAGATCCGGTCGCTCGCTGGAATGACGAGCTGCTGCTGAATAGTCGCGGTCAGCCATTCTCGCCCGGGCCGGTGAGCGATTTCGGGCGGCGTCTCCCCGACCTCGGTGGCCCCGACGGCACGGGGCGGGAGGTGCTGGGTTATTACGACTCCCTGCGCCGTGCGCTGTCCGATCTCGGGCTCTCGATCACCCAGTTGAGGCTCGAGCCACGTGGCGCCTGGCGCTTTCAAATCAATGATGGCGTCTGGGTGATTCTCGGGCGGACGGACTTGGACGCGAGGTTGGCTCGCTTTATTGCCGCATGGAAACGACAGTTGGGACAGGAGGCGTCGCAGATACGCTACATCGATCTCCGTTATCCCAATGGCGTTTCGGTGGCGAGACATGGCGAAACGGCCCCCGTCTCGAGCGATTAGTTCGGGATTCCCGGGTGACAAGCCGGCCCCGATCCCGCGGCTGGCGTCGTCTCCGGCCTCACGATCTGAAAGGATGTGTGTGTCGTGAGTGACGACTTCTTACTCGTCGGGCCCCGTACTTAACCTCGTCTAACGTCGCGGAGCCGTTATTTTCGGAGCGCTTTAATAGCGGCAAGACTCCTTCCTTATTTCCCTTTTAAAGAAAAAGGGCTTAATGTGGCTTTTGTTTCAGCGATGGGCTGGTGAAAAGGGTCGTCTTGTTCCTATAATAAGCGCGAATCTTTGTTGGCCCATTTTTATCCGGTTTATCGGTGAAGTTTGAGGAGCGACCCCGACCTATGGCAGGACAATCCAACGCTTCCAATATGGTGGTCGGGCTGGATATCGGAACATCCAAGGTGGTCGCCATCGTGGGGCAACCCACTGACGATGGCGGGTTGGAAATTGCCGGGATTGGTTCGCATCCTTCGCGTGGCATGAAGAAGGGTGTCGTGATCAATATCGAGTCAACCGTTCAGTCGATTCAGCGCGCCGTAGAAGAAGCCGAGCTGATGGCAGGTTGCGACATCCACTCTGTCTACGTCGGGATCGCCGGCAGCCATATCAGCTCCATGAATTCCGATGGTGTCGTGGCGATCAAGGAGCGGGAGGTCGCGCCCGCCGACATCGATCGCGTCATCGACTCCGCCCGTGCGCGGGCCATTTCCGAGGGGCAGCGCGTGCTGCACGTGATTCCCCAGGAGTTCGCCATCGACACCCAGGAGGGGATTCGCGAGCCGCTGGGGATGTCCGGCGTTCGGCTGGAAGCTCGCGTCCACCTGGTGACCGCCGCGATGAACGCCGTCCAGAACATCGAGAAGTGCGTCCGCCGCTGTGGCCTGGAAGTCGATGACATCATTCTCGAGCAACTGGCCTCGAGCCACGCGGTGCTGACCGAGGACGAGCGCGAGCTCGGCGTTTGCATGGTCGATATCGGTGGCGGGACCACCGACATCGCCGTCTTCACCGAGGGCGCCATTCGACACACCGCCGTGATCCCGATAGCCGGGGATCAGGTGACCAACGATATCGCCATGGCGCTGCGCACGCCGACCCAGTACGCCGAGGATATCAAGGTCAAGTACGCCTGCGCGCTGACACAGTTGGCGAGCAGCGATGAGATGATCAAGGTGCCCAGCGTCGGCGACCGGCCGGCCCGGGACCTCTCCCGCCAGGCGCTGGCGGAAGTCGTGGAACCCCGTTACGAGGAACTCTTTACGCTGGTGCGCGAGGAGCTTCGCCGCAGCGGCTACGAGGATCTGGTGGCGGCCGGAATCGTGTTGACGGGGGGCACCTCTCGAATGGAGGGGGTGGTCGAGCTGGCGGAGGAGATATTCCACATGCCGGTCCGTATCGCGTGCCCGTACAACGTCCGTGGCTTGGCGGACGTGGTACGCAACCCGATTTATTCGACGGGGGTAGGTTTGCTACTCTACGGAATGAAGGACGCCAAGCACTCTCGCGCAGTATCAGCCCAGCCTCAAAGGGAAGACTCACTTCCCCGGCGCGCAACCAGGGATGAGGTTTCGACGCTGGAGCGACTCAAAGGCTGGTTTAAAGGAAATTTCTGACAGGCCGCAAGCGGTCTTGGAGACGGGGCAATGTTCGAACTAGTAGATAACGCACCTTCTAGTAGTGCAGTCATCAAAGTCATCGGTGTCGGCGGCGGCGGCGGCAACGCCGTCAACCACATGGTCGAGAGTAACATCGAAGGCGTCGAGTTCATCTGCGCCAACACCGATGCCCAGGCGCTCAAGCGCGTGGCGGCCAAGACCGTTCTCCAGCTGGGTGGCGAGATCACCAAGGGGTTGGGTGCCGGGGCCAATCCGGATGTGGGGCGCCAGGCGGCCATGGAGGATCGCGATCGCATCGCCGAGATGCTCCAGGGCGCGGACATGATCTTCATCACCGCCGGCATGGGCGGTGGTACGGGTACCGGCGGCGCCCCCGTGGTCGCCCAGGTGGCCAAGGAGCTGGGAATCCTGACCGTCGCCGTCGTCACGCGCCCCTTCCCGTTCGAAGGGCCGAAGCGCATGCGCGCGGCCGAAGAGGGAATGAAAGAGCTCTCCGAGTACGTCGATTCGCTGATCACCATCCCCAACGAGAAGCTGCTGTCGGTGCTGGGCAAGAACGCCAGCCTGCTGACCGCCTTCAGTGCCGCCAACGATGTGCTGCTGGGCGCCGTTCAGGGTATCGCCGAACTGATCACCAGCCCGGGTATCATCAACGTCGACTTCGCCGACGTGCGTACGGTGATGTCCGAGATGGGGATGGCGATGATGGGAACCGGCGCGGCGACCGGCGAGAACCGTGCCCGCGAAGCGGCCGAGAAAGCCATTCGCAGCCCGCTGCTCGAGGATATCGACCTGCACGGCGCCCGCGGCATTCTGGTCAACATCACGGCTGGCCCGGATCTCTCCATCGGTGAATTCAACGATGTGGGGGCGACGGTCCAGGAGTTCGCCTCCCAGGATGCGACCATCGTGGTGGGTACCGCCATCGATATGGAGATGTCCGACGAGCTGCGCGTGACCGTCGTCGCCGCGGGATTGGATGCCCAGAAGGAGAAGGCCATTCCCCGCGAAACCGCCGCTTCCCGCCCGGAAACGACCGACTATCGCAAGCTTCAGCAGCCGGCCGTCATGCGTCAGCAGGCCGCACGCGCCGAGCAGGAAGCGGCAGCGAAGAAGTCGCAGCAAGAGAAGCGCAAGACATCGGACATGGACGACTACCTCGACATTCCGGCGTTCCTGCGTCGCCAGGCGGATTGATAGACCAATGGACTGCCCATCATCATTTTGTAACGTCGATATGGTTGGTGGGCCGATGGTTTGGTGTTATAGTGAACACCGTTTCCAAACCATTTGACTGTCAGGTCGATGCCCATGATCAAACAACGAACGCTGCAGAACACGATCCGCGCCACAGGCGTAGGGCTCCATTCCGGAGAAAAAGTGTATCTGACGTTGCGTCCTGCGACGCCCAACACGGGCATCGTCTTCGTGCGTACCGACCTCGACCCGGTGGTGCACATCCCTGCACACGCTGAAAGCGTCACCGACACCAACCTCTGCACGGCGCTCTCCAAGGATGGCGTCAAGGTTGCCACCGTCGAGCACCTGATGTCGGCGTTCGCGGGGTTGGGGATCGACAACGCCTACGTCGAATTGAGCGCACCCGAAGTGCCGATCATGGATGGCAGCGCCGGCCCCTTCGTCTTCCTGATCCAGTCGGCGGGTATTGCCGAGCAGTCGGCGCCGAAGCAGTTCATTCGTATCAAGCGCGAAGTGACCGTCAACGACGACGGCAAGCAGGCGACTTTTCTGCCGCACAATGGATTCAAGGTCAGTTTCGCGATCGATTTCGATCACCCCGTCTTCGAACAGCAGAAGCAGACCGCGACCGTCGATTTTTCCACGACTTCCTTCGTCAAGGAGGTGTCGCGAGCGCGCACGTTCGGTTTCATGCGCGACCTGGAGTTCCTGCGCTCGCAGAACCTGGCGCTGGGGGGGAGCCTCGACAACGCCATCGTCGTCGACGACTACCGTATCGTGAACCAGGATGGCCTCCGCTACGACGACGAGTTCGTGAAGCACAAGATGCTCGATGCGATCGGCGATCTCTACCAGCTCGGCTACAGCCTGATCGGCGAGTTCAGAGGCTACAAGTCCGGTCATGGGCTCAACAATCAGCTCTGCCGTGAACTGCTGGCTCATCCGGAGGCTTACGAGATCGTGACGTTCGAAGAGACGTCGCAGTCGGCGCCGATATCCTACGCGGCGCCAGCCATGGCCTGAGTAGCGCTGGCACACCCTGGAAAGCATCATCTCCAGCCGTTGAATTCGACGCCGATCCCAGGATCGGCGTCGTCGTTTCCGATCAGTTGGTCCCGCCCCTCGACCCATGGGCAGCGCGATGCCTGACGCGGGGCAGCATGAGCGTTCAGCCCGGCTCAGGTGGCGGAACCGTCGTCCGATTCCGGTGCGACTTGGGCGTGGGAGGCCAGCCGGTTCAGCGAGCGCTTGAGCGGGGAGTCTTCCAGGCCCTCCGCGCAGTGGGAGAGTGCGTCGGCGCCGGCGGGCGACAGTCGACGCGTCTGGCGTGGCAGCGCCTTGACGGGCCGGATCGGGCGTACCTTCAGCGAGAATTTCATCACCGCCTCGAAACCGGGCAGTTGGTGCAGCAGCTCGAGCAGCCGGGGCTGTTCGTAACGCAGCCACGTCAACCATGCGGCGCGATCGGTGATCAGCGTCAACACGCCGTTGCGGTAGCCGCCGACGTAGAGGTGCTCGGCCACGTCCGGTGGGAGTTGTCGCCTCAGGTGGTTCTGGGCGCGTTCGATCAACGTCGCCATGCGCATCACGTCGCCCAATCCTCCCGGTTGCTCAAGGAGTCGGGAAACGGGCTGGGCTCGTAAACGCTTAGCCTTTATACTCATCGGCTTGCACGCAGTGGGGATAGACCCGCTAAACC
>NZ_CALFQK010000003.1:0-10244 GCF_937921195.1 uncultured Salinicola sp. | reverse complement strand
GGACTCGATGGGGTAGAAGCCGACCAGCTTGCCGACCAGGCCCGCGCCGAAAGCCGCGCCCGCCACGACGGCAAAGACGATCATCACGTAGGTGATGGAGATCGCGTCGATCACCTGGCCCAGGTCGGTGTAGGCGATGCCGATGCCGAACAGCAGGGCGAAGGTCCAGTTCTTGGCGACGAACTGAAACCACTGCGCAGCGGCGTCGTTGATCGATTCCGGCACCAGGTTGGCGATCTTGAGCACGGCGACCAGAATGATCATCAGCGCGTACGGATGCAGCGGAATGAAGCCGCCCAGGATCTCGCCGGCGACGAAGAAGGTCAGTGCGGCGATGACGCCGATACCCAGTTTGGAGAGATCCGGCTTGCTTTCGCGCTCTTCGATCTCGACGCCCGGCATCATCTGGCCGTTGCCGGTCAGGCTCGGCATGCGATTGGCCAGGCCGTTGAGCAGGCCGGCGATGATGATGGCGAAGACGTTGCCCAGCGCCAGTGCCGGCACCAGGATCGAGATGTAGTAGCTGGCCGGCTGGCCAAGCAGTTGCTCGTAGATCTGGCTCATCGGCACCGCGCCGGCGCCCATGCCGCCGCCCATGATCGGCAGGGTGATGACCACGACCGCGTCCTGGGGCGAGAAGCCCATGACCCAGCCGACGGCGATCGCGAACAGTGCGGCGAACAGTACGGCGCAGATCAGCGGCAGGGCGTAGCGCGAGCCGACCTTGACCAGAACGCGGGAGTCCATGCCCAGGATGCTGCCGGTGATCAGCGCGGCGATATAGAAGTTGAGAAAGCCACCGCCCTTCATGAACTGGGTCACGTTGTCGACGACGCCTGTCGGCAACCACTGGACGTAGACCAGCGCCGCAGCGCCGAAGATGGCCAGGATGGCGCCGCCACCCAGGTAACTCTTGACGATCGGCAGGCGATCGCCGATGAACCCCATCAGTTCGCCCAGGATCATCATGACCAGCAGGGCGCCGATCATGCCGGTGGGTATCGTGTCCGTCGCCATGGAGACGACGAGGACCCCGGTCGCGATGGCAAAGAGCGGGAAGGGAATGCCGAAGATCGGCGTCGACAGCCAGCTGTCTCGATGCGCGGAGTCGGACGGCGCGGTTTGCGTCACGGTTGAAGTCATGGTTGGCTCCCCAAGGATTTTCGCCCAAAGGTCGGTAAGCGGTATTCTTGCCCCGATGAGCGGTACGCTGCCGAGGATAGAGGCCTCGAGGTGTCGACCAAGTTTTATGAAATTATTAAAGCCTTTAGAAACTATTGAAAGGTATGGGGTGATGCGCTGCACACCCTGGGTTCGTAAGGTATACCACCATGGTCTAATCGGCGCTCGACCTTGGTCGATAGGCCGGCGGGAGCGCTTTCCGCCGGCGCCTGCCGCAAGGAGTGAGGGATGACGTCCGGATTGGCCCGATGCGCCTGGCACGTTGGCGATGCCGCCACGCCGCGCCTGTGCGCCGGGGACGAGGCGTGAAGCGGCTGCGCCTGAGTGCCCAGATCTTCGTCCTGGTCGCCAGCATGATCGTGCTGACGCTCGGCGTCGCCCTGCTGCTGTTCAACTACCAGCTTCGTGCCAATCTGGAGGAGGCCCAGGGGGAGCGCGTGATTGGGCTCGCGGCGGTACTGGCCGATCGTGAGGACGTACGGACCGCACTCATGGCCACGCCTATCGTTCGCGACCCCGACTCCGAACTGCGCCAGCAGATCGAGACGCTGCGCGATCGGCTGGGCGTCGATTTCATCACCGTGATGGATCGGGACCATCTGCGCCTGACGCACCCCGACCCCGATGAGGTCGGGCGTCATTTCCGCGGCGGCGACGAGGGGCCGGCGCTGAAGGGGCAATCCTATGTCTCCCGCTCCGAAGGCACGCTGGGCGTCAGCATCCGGGGATTCTCGCCCGTGCTCGACGCGCAGGGGAGGGTGATCGGTGCGGTCGCCACCGGGGTCACCCTGACCCGGGTCGGGCTGCTGCTGGCCGAGCGGCGTCAGGTGCTGCTGCTGGGCATCGTGTTGCTGATGCTGGTCGGCGCCTCGGGCGCCTGGTGGCTGGCGCGATATATCAAGCGCATCCTGCTGGGCTTCGAGCCCCACCAGATATCCCAGTGGGTCCAGCAGCGTCAGGCCATGCTGGCTTCGCTGCACGAGGGGGTGCTGGCGATCGATGGCGAGTCTGCGATCACCATGGTCAACCCGGCTGCGGTCGAGTTGCTTGACCCGGCGGGCGCCGGCGATGGCTCGGGAATACCGGCGTCCACCCTCGGGGAGCTGTTCGACCGGGGCACGCCCGCGCTCAATCGACGCTTGACGCTGAACGGGCGCGCCTTGATCGTCAACCGGGTACCTATCCGCGGCGAGCGGGGCGCCGGTGGCAGCGTGGTAACGTTGCGGGATCGTAGCGAGGTCAACCGGCTGGCCGAGGAGTTGACCGGGGTCAGTCGGTACGCCCAGGCGCTGCGCGCGTCCACCCACGAGTTCAAGAACCGGCTGCACGTCATCCTCGGACTGGTACAGCTTCGCGACCTGGGGCGTCTGGAGCGTTACCTGCGTGAGCTCGACGACACCCTGATCGCGCCGGCCGCGGCGCGGGTCGCCGGGGTCCGCGACCCGGTGCTGGCGGGCTTTCTGCTGGCCAAGGGGAGCGAGGCGAGAGAGCGACGGGTCGAACTCGATATCGACCTGCAGAGCGAGATCCCTGCACCCGACGAAAGCGAGACCGTCCATCTGCTGGTGTCCATCATCGGCAATCTGCTGGAAAATGCCTTCGAGGCGGTCGCCGGTCGCGAGACGCGCCAGGTGAGCCTGATCCTGGGCGTCGACGCGGGGGCGCTCTCCTTGCATGTCTCCGACAACGGCAAGGGGATGAGTGACAGCCAGCAGCAGCTTGCCGTGGAGCAGGGCGTCTCCTCCAAGGGGGCGGGGCACGGCTATGGACTGGCCATGGTCAAGGCCCATGTGGAATCGCTAGGTGGTACGCTGGCACTCTATTCGACGCTGGGGCGCGGCACGCTGGTCGAGGTGACCGTGCCCTATGCGATGGACGTAATGCAGGTAACCGACGGGGTGACTTGATCCATGCGCGTGCTGGTCGTGGAAGACGATCCGATGGTAATGCGGCTCAATGTCGAGTTTCTCAACCGCATCGAAGGCATCGACCTGGCCGCCCAGTGCGAGGATCTGCCGGCGGCGAGAGAGATTCTGGCGCGGGAGGAGGTGGATCTGCTGCTGCTCGATGTCTATCTGCGCGAGCACAATGGCCTCACGCTCGTGCGAGACCTGCGTCGCCAGGCCCGCGATATCCAGATCGTGTTGATCACGGCAGCCTCGGAGATGGAAACCGTGAGGGAGGCCAAGCATCTGGGCGTCAGCGACTACCTGGTCAAGCCGTTCGAGTTCGAGCGCTTCAGGGAGGCCCTGACCCGCTGCCTGGATACGCATCAGCGCCTGTCTCGGTTGCCCGCACGCGCACACCAGCGGGATCTCGATGCGCTGTTTCGGCGGGAGGCGACCGTGGCGCCACCGGCACGCCCCGGCGATCTGCCCAAGGGCCTCACCGCCAACTCCCTGTCCCAGGTCGCCAGGGCCGCCGCCGAGCAGGCGGGGGCACCTTTCACCACCGAGACGTTGAGCGAGAATACCGGTATGTCGCGGGTATCGGTGCGGAAATACCTCAAGCACCTGGTGGATCGTGGCGTGCTCGAGGAGTCTTTCCACTACGGCCAGATCGGCCGCCCCTCCTTCACCTATCGCTGCCTCGATGGCGAAACGCTGGCCATGCTGGGGGAAACCGGCGCTCCTGCTTCCTGAGCCTGTGCCCGCAGTCCAGCTCGGATCAGCGGCCTCGAATCAGGTCGGCGACGATCCGCCGTCCGGGATGCAGGTGATCGACCAGTTCGCGCTCCAGGGGCATCGGTTCGTCGTGGATTCGGGAGGCGATCAGTTCGGCGCACAGCGGGGCGCTGACCATGCCACGGGAACCGTGTGCCGTGCTCACCCATAGCCCCGGATAGTGGCTGCCCGGCTGGTCGAACGAGCGCTTGGCGTCCTTGCCCAGCACGGCATAGTCCTGGCGCCAGCGATCGAATTCGGGCAGCGGCCCGGCGTAGGGCGTCTTGTCCGGACTGGCGGCCCGGATGCTGGCACGGCCGCTGCAAGCCTCGGGAGAGCGGCCCGCGAGCGACTCGGCCATGGTGGGCAACAGGCGCGCCAGTTCCTCGAGGTTGCGTCGATGATCCGAGCTTCGGACGGTATCGTCATCGTCGTTGGGCGAGAAGGTCGCGCCGAAGATCAGCCGTCCATCGCGAGGCGGCATCACATAACCCTCGGCGCAGAGGACGCGATCCAGCGAGGGAACCGTTCCGGATCCGCAATCCGGTGTCAGCGACAGCGTGGAGATCTGGCCCCGGACCGGCTGTATCGGCAGCCCGTCGAGCCAGTGGCGGCTGGCGTGACCGGTGGCGAACACCACCTGATCGACGTGAAGCGACCCACGCCCCAGCGCCAGCCGCCAGCCGGCGTCCGTTTCCCGCAGTGACCCGAGCCCGGCCTGGCGAAGCTCGATGCCGGGTGTCGCTGCGAGATGGCGGCAAAGCGCCACGGGATCGACCCAGCCCGCCAGTGGGTAGTGCAGCGCATGCCGGTGCAGTTCCACACCGGCGAGGGTCGTCACCAGCGAAGGATCGCTGGCGGCAACGACGGACGGCGGCAACTGGTAATGGGCCAGGAAGCGTTGCTGGCGCTCGACGTCGCCGGCTTTCCCGGCCAGTTGCAGCAGTCCGCAGTCCGACCACCAGCGGCGTTCGGGGTCGAGACGCGCCAGCCAGCGCTGGGTGTAGAGCAGCGCGGCGAGATAGAACCGGCTCTGGAGGTTGGGCTCGATGGCCATCTTGACGTAGAGCGCGGCCTGGGGATTGCCGGACGCACCCGCCGCGATGCTCCCGCGATCGATCAGGGTCACCCGGCTGCCCCGGCGCGCCAGTGCCGCCGCCACGCTGGTACCCGCGATGCCGGCGCCGATCACCGCCACATGGTCCGCCGGCCTGGGCGGCGGCGGCTGGAACCAGGGGGTGGCCGCTCTGGCCGAAGATGTCCGTGCCGCGGTCGAAGCGTCGGGGTCATGCTCGCCTCGCAGCATCTCGCGCTTGCGACCGAACCCCGGCACCTTGCGCCAGCGAAAGCCCGCCGCGCTCAGGCCGCGGCGCACGAAACCGGCGCAGGTGAAGGTGGCGAACGTGGCCCCCGGCCGACTGGCGTTCGCCATGGCCGTGAACAGTTCCGGCCGCCACATGTCGGGATTCTTCGAAGGCGCGAAGCCATCGAGGAACCAGGCATCCACCTGTCCGTCCAGGCGGTCGAGGCACTCGGCCGCGTCGCCGAAGTGCAGATCCAGGATGACGCGGTCATCCAGCCGCAGGCGATGGACACCCGCCACCGCCGGTGGCCACTGGTCGAGCAGGGCAGCGGCCTGACGCGACAGCGGCGGCCAGCTGCGCCAGGCGCGCGCCAGCGCATCGCGGGTGAGCGGGTGCTTTTCGGTCGAGATCAGGTGCAGTCTTGCCTCGGCGGGGGCGTTGGCGTCGAAACAGGCCCAGGCGCACACCATGTTGAGCCCGGTGCCGAAGCCCGTCTCGCCGATCGTGAACGGACGAGGCTCGCGCCAGGCCGCCAACCGCTGCGGCAGGTCGTTGTTGTCGATAAAGACGAAACGCGTCTCCTCGCGACCATCCTGGCGCGAGAAATAGACATCATCGTAAGCGGTCGAGAATGGCGCCTCGACGTCGCCGTCGTCGGTCCGCCAGTCGAGCTCGGCGTGTCGTATGGCCTGGCGATGAGGAGGGACTGGCTTGCCGTTCATGGCTTCCACGCTTGGGGATCATCGAACGGCCCCTCGAGGAGAGGCCGATGGCGCGTTGTATGAAAATTGAACACTTTTCGCCAGGCGGCGGCTTGTCGGGAACGGAGAAAGACGTCCGCGGGATCTTAACAGCGTTATCCACAGCAGGTGTGCAAAACCGCCACGCCAGGGTCTGTGGATAACCGGGTCGCCGGAGAAAGTCGGGTTAAGGCAGGACCCGTTTGAACGGCTTGACCCGAACCTGGGCGTAGACGCCGGCGGCGACGTACGGGTCGGCATCCGCCCAGCGCCGGGCGGCCTCGAGCGAATCGAACTCGGCCACGATCAGGCTGCCGCTGAAACCGGCACTGCCCGGGTCTTCGCTGTCGACGGCCGGGTGGGGCCCGGCCAGCACGAGCCGGCCTTCGTCTTTCAGCACTTCCAGACGTTTCAAGTGCTCTGGGCGGACCGCGAGACGCTTTTCCAGACTGTCGTCGATATCTTCACTGATGATGGCGTAGAGCATCAGGAGCCTTCCTCCGATTGTGATTGCGAGAGGTGGCGGGCCAGGAACAGGGCCTGGCCGACCACGAACAGCAGGGTCAGTCCCAGCATGCCGAACAGCTTGAAGTCGACCCAGGTTGCCTCGTCGTAGTAGCTGAAGACATAGACGTTGAGCGCGGCCATGGCGAAGAAGAACAGCACCCACGCCAGGTTGAGGCGCCGCCAGGTGGCTGCCGGCAGCGATACCGCCTTGCCCATCATCCGCTGGACCAGCGTCTGGCCCCCGAACAGGGGCGAGAGCAGAAAGGCGACCCCGAACAGCGCATTGATGACGGTGGGTTTCCACTGGATGAAGGCCGGGTTGTGGAACGCGACGGTCGCGGTGGCCGAGGCGATCACGATGATCGAGGTGATCAGCAGCATCTTCTCGATGCGGCGCTGACGCCACCAGACGATGCCTAACTGCGCGACGGTGGCGGGAATGAGGACCATCGTGGCTGTGATGATATCGCCGCTGACATGATAGACGGCGAAGAAGATCGCGATGGGCAGGAAGTCGAACAGCAGTTTCATACGGGCTGAGCCTCTGGCGGGTGGTGGCGGCGTGGACGATTGACCCGATTCGCCGCGCCCCTCACCATAGTCGACCTATTCTGACAAAGACGCTGGCTGGCGTCATGCCCATGAGCGTTTTTCCCACCGCTGATCCCGAGGCCCGCTCGACCGTGCTGTCCGATACGCTGGAAGGTATTCGAGGGATCGACCTGCACCTGCACTCCACGGCTTCCGACGGCAAGCTTTCGCCCGCCTCGCTGGCGGACCTGTGCCATGCGCGCGGGTTGACCCATGTCGCCCTGACCGACCACGACACGATCGATGGTGTCGAGGAAGCGGCAGAGCGATGCCGGCATCACGGTCTTTCCCTGTTGGCGGCGGCCGAACTCTCCTGCCAGTGGCGGGGGATCGGTCTGCATATCGTGGCGCTGCTGCCTCAGGGCACGTCCTCCGCTCTCGACGCGGGCTTGGAGGTACTGGCCAACGCGCGCGACAGGCGATCCCGCGAGATCGCCCATCGCCTGGAGAAGGTCGGCCTTGACGATGGTCTCGCCAGGGCGCGGCAGGAGGCGGGAAGTGAGCGCCCACTGGGGCGGCCGGATTTCGCCGCGGCGCTGGTTGCGGCCGGCGTGGTCCCGGACGTCAAGACGGCGTTCAAGCGTTACCTGGGCGCCGGCAAACGGGGCGACGTCAAGATGCACTGGCCCGAGCTCGCCACGGTCGTCGGTTGGATTCGCGATGCCGGAGGCGTCGCCGTCGTCGCGCACCCGTTGCGCTACGGCATGACCCGGCGCAAGCGGGACCTGATGTTCGCGGCCTTCATCGATGCCGGCGGCGAAGCGGCGGAACTGGTCAGCGGCTATCAGAATCCCGATACGACCCACGACCTGGCTCGTCAGCTCGATTTCCACGGGCTTTACGGATCCGTCGGCAGCGACTTCCATTATCCGGGTGGCCCGCTGTCGCCGGGAACGATCAGCCCGCCGCCGCGCTCCCACGTCAGGCCGGTCTGGTGCCACCCGGCACTGCGACGCTTCGCCGGCGGCGAGTAGCGCCACGTCTGTTACCCTGTGAGCAGTAACGGCCCGAAAGCAACGACGCCCCGTGATCGACCGCGGTCATGGAGGCTGGGCAGATTTCGATAGCGGTTCCAGGAGAGCGTGAGATGACCCAATTCTTCCAGATTCATTCGCAGAACCCGCAGAAGCGTCTGATCGACCAGGCCATCGAGATCCTGCGCCAGGGCGGTGTGGTCGCCTATCCCACCGACTCCGGCTATGCCCTAGGCTGTCGCTTGGGCGAGAAGAAGGCGATCGAGAAGATCAAGTGGTTACGCCAGCTCGACGATCGTCACAACTTCACGCTGGTCTGCTCCGATCTCTCGGAGATCGGCACCTATGCCAAGGTCGACAACAGCGTCTTCCGCCTGCTCAAGTCGCACACCCCCGGCGCCTATACGTTCATCCTCAGCGCGACCAGCGAAGTACCGAGGCTGCTGCTGCATCCCAAGCGCCGTTCGATCGGCGTGCGCGTACCGGATCACAAGATCACCCATGCGCTGCTCGATGCCCTGGGCGAACCGCTGATGAGCGTGACCTTGATTCCGGTGGGAGAGACCTGGCCGATGACCGACCCGGAGGAGATTCGCGAGCGGCTCGGCGCCCACCTGGACCTGATCATCGACGGTGGTGCCTGCCAGTTGGAGCCGACCACGGTGGTCGACCTGCGCGAGATTCCCCCCGTGGTCGTACGGGAAGGGCGTGGCGACCCGGAACCCTTCCGCTGAGCGAATCCAGCCGCCGGCGGTCGGGCCGCCATCGAGGCGGGGCGGGACGTGTGGCGTCCCGCCCCCCGCGCTAGCGAGTCTTCAGCGGCGCCGCCCACGCTTCGAGATCGGCATCGCTCCAACTGCCGTAGCTGGCGTTGGGGAACATGATCCAGTCATCGCCGAAATGGGCGTCGTCCTCGGCCACCAGCCGATGCTGGTCCTTCAGGTCGGCGTGATGGAAATCGCTGGAGAAGTCCGCCAGCGAGTCACCCAGTTGCAGGACCAGCTCGTGATCGCGCTCGATGGCGGCGCGGCGCTCTCCCTTCGAGGGACCCAGCAGCCGGACCTGGGCGTCGTTGACCTGGGGCAGATGCAGCGAGCGGAGTGTCGCGAGCGTCGACGCCTTGTTCTCCTGGTAGCGGTCGGAGACGTAGAAGATCGTCACGCCTTGGGAATCGGCGTAATTCAGGAACCTGCGTGCGCCGGGAATCAGCCGCGGGTGGCCTTCGCGCTCCCACACCTTCCAGGTATCCCAGCCGGTGAAGTCGTGACAGGCCTGCATGTCGCGAACGAGTAGCGCCGAGTTATCGATGACGGTCTCGTCCAGGTCGGTCATGATCGCCAGGTTGTCCGCCTCGGGGTGGGCGGCGATCTTCTGCTGCAGTCTCGCCGTGGCCAGGGCGTAGCTCTGCCGCTGCAGTGCCTCGATCTCGGCCGACTGCTGTTGATAGCGAAGGGCCATGGCGTAGGCCTCGGGGGCACAGGCTTCATCGGCGGCAGCGGCCTGGAAGGTCGAGGCGATACCCAGCATCAAGCCGGTCGTCACCGCCCACGAGAGTCGGCGCTTGGGGCTGGTCGTGGCGCTGGTCTTGTTCATTGAAGCGTCCTTCTGAGATATCGGCACGGTGGCCGGAATGCATGGCAGGTGGTGGCCGAAAAGCGGCTCCGCTCACCCAAGGGCATCACTAGTCGGCCCCAGGGGGAGACTCCGCCGCTCTCAAACCGGCAGCGCCTTGTGCTCCTCATGGTGACTTCTCACGCTGGAGCGGGGCCGGTCGTCGGCCAGAGCCATGCTATCCGGCCCGGCGGTCTCCTGCATCCCGGCGTCGGGTCCCGGCACTGGCGTCTCCAGCGTGAACTGGTTGCAGTGCTCCTGCTGGCGCTGCGCCCGGGCGTCCAGATCCTGCGTCGCCCTGAGCGTGCGTTCCGCCAGCGAGACGTTGCGCTGGGTGGCGATGTCGATGGCGCTGATGGCCTGGTCGATCTGATGGATGCCGTCGCGCTGCTGCTGGCAGGAGAGAGCGATGCCCTCCAGCAACTGGCCGAGCTGATGGCCGGACTGCACGGCGGAGGCCATCGTCTCCCTGGCCTGGGTCAACACCTGGGCGCCTTTCCTCACCTGGAGGTGCGTCCCCTCGATCTGTGCCCGAATGGTCTTGGCGGCTTCGGCGGAGCGCGCCGACAGACCGCGAACCTCGGCGGCGACCACGGCGAATCCGCGGCCCTGCGCCCCGGCCCGTGCCGCCTCGACCGAGGCATTCAGCGCCAGCAGGTTGGTCTGGAAGGC
>NZ_CALFQK010000002.1:0-6835 GCF_937921195.1 uncultured Salinicola sp. | reverse complement strand
GCGAAGTGGCATTGAAGTGCCCCACCGAGATCTCCATCACCGACCGTCGCGAGAAGGAGTTGTCCGACCTGGGCTTCATCCCGCTGGTGCACTGCAAGGGCACTGACTACGCCGCGTTCTTCGGCACCCAGTCCGCCCAGTTGCCCAAGCAGTACAACACCGACGTGGCCAACGCCAACGCGCGCCTCTCCTCGCAGCTGCAGTACATCTTCGCGACCTCGCGCATCGCCCACTTCATGAAAGCGATCATGCGCGACAAGGTCGGCAGCTTCGCCTCGCGTCAGAACGTGGAGGACTACCTCAACGAATGGCTCTCGCAGTACGTGCTGCTGGACGACAATGCCGGCCAGGAAGCCAAGGCCAAGTACCCGCTGCGCGAAGCGCGCGTGGAAGTCGCCGAGGTCCCCGGCAAGCCCGGCGCCTACAAGGCGGTTACCTTCCTGCGCCCGCACTATCAGCTCGATGAGCTGACCGCGTCGCTGCGCCTGGTGTCAGAGCTGCCGCAATCCACTCGCGGCTCCTGATACGCAGTACGGAGAGCGGGCATCGGCCGGGTGCCGATGCCCGCTCGCGAATCTGGCGGCGATGGCCAGAGAACTCGGCGCCTCTTCCAGCGCCACCAAGATCCATCGTGAGATGAGGATGAGATGAGCGAACCCCTGCAGATGGTTCCGACGCTGCTCGACCGTCTACTCGACGATGAACCGCAGCGCTCGACAGAAGCGCAACCCGGCCATCGCTGTTCGCTGGCCGACTACAAGAGCTCGGTCGTCCGCGATCTCGAACTGCTGGTCAACACCCGGCGGGAACTGGTGGCCGACGGGCTGGATGGCTGGCCGTCACTGCAGGGCACCCTTCTCGACTACGGCCTGCCGGACTTCATCAGCCGTGGCGTCCGCAGCACCGAGGATCGGCGTCTGATCCAGCGTCAGCTCGAACGGACCATCGAACAGGGCGACAAGCGCTTCAGCAGCGTGCGCGTACAACTGCTCAACCAGGATAGTCACGACCGTATTCTCCAGTTCCGCATCGAAGCCGTGCTGTCGCTGAGTGAAGCGAGCCAGCGCGTGGCCTTCGATGCCGTACTGCAAGTCAACACTCGCCAATACAAGGTGCAGAACCTGATCTGATGCTCGACGACCTGCTGCCCTACTACGAGAAGGAACTCTCCCACCTGCGTTTTCTGGGTCAGGAGTTCGCTCAACGGTATCCGAAAATCGCCTCGCGACTGCTGCTCGAGGGGGACTACTGCGAGGATCCCCACGCCGAGCGGATGATCGAGTCTTTCGCCTTCCTCAGCGCCCGGGTGCACAAGAAGCTCGACGACGACTTTCCCGAGATCGTCGAGGCGTTTCTCGACGTTCTCTACCCCCACTACCTGCGTCCGACCCCGGCACTGTCGATCGTCGAGTTCGACCCGGGCGCAAAGACTTCCCTGACCGGCGCTTATCACCTGCCCCGGCACACGGCGCTGCACTCGCGCCCGGTGGAGGACTCCTTCTGCCGCTTCCGCACCTGCTACCCGGTGGATGTCTGGCCGGTGGCGGTGAGCGGCGCCGAACTGACCCGGCTGGAGCGCTCGTCATTCAATGCCCACGGCAACGACAACGTCGCCAAGCTGACCTTGTCGCTCGAGAGCCTCGGCAACACCGATTTTGGCAAGCTGGGCATGGATCGCCTGAGATTCTTCCTCGACGGGGAAGGCACCCTCATGCACCCGCTCTACGAGCTGTTGTTCAACAACGTGGCGCGAATCTCGGTCAGTTTCGTCGATGCCGGCCAGCAGCGTGAAATCGGGCTGGCGCCGGATGCCATCGCCCCGGTCGGCTTCGACCACGACGAAGGGCTGATCGACTACTCCGAGCGCTCGTTTCTCGGTTACCGACTGCTGCACGAGTACTTCACTTTCCCCGAGAAGTTCCTGTTCTTCGACCTGAACGGGCTGGCGAAGCCACTCGCGGGCAAGTCGGTCACACAGATTCAGATCCATTTTCTGTTCCGCGACTACGACCAGCACGAACGGCTGGCCCGTCTCGCGCAGACCGTGGGGCGCCACAATTTCCGTCTCGGCTGCACCCCGGTGGTCAACCTGTTCCCGCAGCAGGCCGAGCCGATCAAGCTCAGCCACACGCGCCATGAATATCCGGTGGTGCCGGACGTACGACATTCACGGTCCACCGAGATCGTCTCGATCGACGAGGTCACGCGGGTGATTCGCACCGCGATGCAGGACGAGGTTGCCCCCTGCCTGCCCTTCTTCGAACCGCGGGACAGTGAAAAGCAGGCACGCCAGAGCTACTGGATCGCGCGACGGGTCGCTTCGGAAAACGCCCGCGACCCGGGCACCGAGATGCGCCTGCGGGTGGTCGATCGCGAGCTGGAGATGCTCGACGCCAGCAGCGACACCCTGAGCCTCAAGCTCACCTGCAGCAACCGCGACCTCCCGCAGTTGATGACCTTCGGCCATCCCCAGGGGGATTTCACCCTCGAACGCGAGCAGGTGGTGCAGCAGATCCGCTGCCTGCGCAAGCCGACGGCTCCGGTACGCCCGCCCATGGGCAAGGGCCTGATCTGGCGCCTGGTCTCGCACCTGTCGCTCAACCATCTTTCGCTGGTCTCCGACGGCCGCGAGGCGCTGATGGAGCTGCTGACGCTCTACAACTATCGTCAGGCGTCGGCGATCCGCAAGCAGATCAACGGCATCTCCTCGATCGCGAGCGAACCGGTGATGACGCGCATCGGTCATCCGCGCCCCGCCTTCGTGCGCGGCACCGGCATCACGCTGGAGCTCGACGAAAGCCAGTTCACCGGCAGCGGCATCTACCTGTTCGGCATGGTGCTGGACCACTTCTTCGGCCAGTACTGCAGCCTCAACAGCTTCACCCAACTCACCCTGCGCTCTCGTCAGCGCGAACAGCGAGTCGCCCAATGGAAGCCGAGAACCGGTACTCAGCCCCTGGTCTGATCGACCAGGCCCGCGCCGAGCCCTGGCGATTCGGGTTCTTCCAGCTCGTGCGCCTGCTGCGGCTGCACTACAGCCGCACCGGGCGTATCGATCCCGAAAACCGCCCCCATCAGGATCCGCTGCGATTTCGCTCGCTGCTCTCGCTGAACTTCCCGCCCAGCGAGATCAGCGACCTCTCCTTCGAGAGCGACAAGGTCCGTTCCGCCAGCGGCGATCCACTGAGCGAGATCCAGGTCACGTTCATGGGGCTGGTGGGGCCGTCCGGCGTGCTGCCGCGCCCCTACACCGAACTGCTGATCAACCGGCATATCGAGAAGCGCGACGATGCCGCCCACGCGTTCATGGATTTCTTCTCGCACCGCATGACGGCGCTGTTCTACGAGGCGTGGCAGAAGTATCGCTTCCATATCGAATACGAACGCAAGGGCAGCGCGGACTTCGAAGACTGGCTGCTGCACCTGGTTGGCTTCACGCCCACCACGCTGGAGAAGACGCTCGCCCGCGACGACGCGCCCGGCTCGCTGCGCCGTGACCTGTTCAGCTGGTTTTCCGGGCTGTGGTCGCAGCGGCCGCGCAATCCGAGCAACCTGCAGTCGATCCTGGAGTACACCTTCCAGCTGCCCTGCCGGGTCGATTCGTTCGCTGGTCGCTGGATACGCCTCGATCCGGACCAGTACACCCGCCTCGGCCAGGCCAACGCCAGGCTCGGAGAGAGCGCCGTGGCCGGCACCCGGGTGCGTGACTATCAATCCGCCTTTCGCGTCTCGTTCGGGCCGCTGAGCCTGAGCGCCTACCGCTCGCTACTGCCGGACACCGAAGCGCACCGGAAGCTCGTCAAGCTGGTGCGTTTCTACGCCGGCATCGAACTCGACTTCGAAATCGAGTTGATTCTCGACAGGCACAGCATTCCCGCCCCCCAACTGGGTGCGGGCGGCAGTATCAACCTGGGGCGGCTGGGTTGGCTCCAACCCTCCGACCGACCGGCCGCCTCCCACGGCCATGCACTCTTCGACATTCCCTACGACGGAGCCACGGCGTGAGTCTCAAATCCCTTTTCGACAAGCTCAACGATCCCTGCCGCGAAGCCACCGAAGGCGCAGCGGCGTTGTGCCTGGCCGAGCGCCAGTACGACGTCGATATCGAGCACCTGCTGCTCAAGCTGCTCGACAGCGACGACAACGACTTCCTGCGCATCGCCCGGCACTACGACGTGTCGCTCGATCGCCTGGCGACGCAGCTCGAGGAGACGGTCTCCACCTTCAAGACCGGCAATACCCGAACGCCCGCCCTGTCGCCACGCATCACCCGGCTGATCGAGCGCGCCTGGGTGATCGCCTCGATCGACCACGGCGAAGCCCAGATTCGCGGCGGCCACCTGCTGCTGGCGCTGCTCAAGGACGACGAACTGCGCCGGGTATTGCTGGATGGCGCCCGTGAGCTCGAGCGGATCAACGTCGACGACCTGCAGGCGCATCTCGACGACCTGATCGGCGGCAGCAGCGAAGATCAGCACGTGCGCCCGCTCGGCGAGGGAACGAACGCCAGTGGCCAGAGCCAGAGCGCTGGCCAGCCATCGGACACCAAGCCCGGTGGCGGCCGCCCCGGCAAGAGCAAGACCCCGGCGCTGGACCAGTACACCATCGACCTGACCGGCAATGCCCGCGCCGGCCGCATCGACCCGGTGCTCGGCCGCGAGGAGGAAGTGCGCCAGATGGTGGACATCCTCACCCGGCGCCGCCAGAACAACCCGATCCTCACCGGCGAAGCGGGTGTCGGCAAGACCGCCGTGGTGGAAGGTCTGGCGCTGCGCATCGTCAATGGCGATGTACCACCGCCGCTCAAGAACGTCGAGCTGCGAACCCTCGACCTGGGCCTGCTGCAAGCGGGCGCCGGGGTCAAGGGCGAGTTCGAGAGCCGACTCAAGAACGTGATCGAGGAGACCAAGCGCAGTCTGCATCCGATCATCCTGTTCATCGACGAGGCCCATACCCTGATCGGCAGCGGCGGACAGGCCGGCCAGGGCGATGCCGCCAACCTGCTCAAGCCGGCGCTGGCGCGCGGCGAACTGCGCACCATCGCCGCCACCACCTGGGCGGAGTACAAGAAGTACTTCGAGAAGGACGCGGCGCTGGCCCGCCGCTTTCAGGTGGTCAAGGTCGAGGAGCCGGCCGAACCAGTGGCCATCAACATGTTGCGCGGCCTCAACGAGCGCATGCAGGATCACCACAAGGTGACCATTCTCGACGACGCCATCGTCCAGGCCGTTCGCCTGTCGCACCGCTACATCACCGGCCGCCAACTGCCGGACAAGGCCGTCAGCGTGCTCGACACCGCCTGCGCCCGGGTCGCCCTGGCGCAATCCTCGCAGCCGGCGGCGCTGGAGGACGCCCATCGTCGCGTCGACAACCTCAACAGCGAGATCGCCGTTCTCCAGCGCGAACAGCGTGAAGGCAGCGATCATGCGGAAACGTTGGCCGCGCTCGACGAACAGCTCACCGCGACCCGCAGCGAGATCGACGATCTCAGCGCACGCTGGGAACGCGAGCAGGAGATCGTGACGCGCCTCAAGGGGTTGGAAGCGGAGCGCGAATCCATCGAGGCCGGCCAGCAGGATGGCGATGGCGACGCGCTGAGCCGGCAGATCGGCGAGGTCCGGCGCGAACTGGCCGCGATTCAGGGCGAGCACTCGCTGGTGCACGGTCATGTCGACGGCAACGTGATCGCCGAGGTGATCTCCAACTGGACCGGCATTCCACTCGGCAAGATGATGCGTGACGAGATCGCCACCGTGCAGCGCCTGCCCGAACTGCTCGGCGAGCGCGTGCTGGGCCAGGATCATGCGCTGGCCGAGATCGGCAAGCGCATCGCCATTTCACGCGCGCGGATGGAGGACCCCAACAAGCCGATCGGGGTCTTCCTGCTGCTCGGCCCCAGCGGCGTCGGCAAGACTGAAACCGCGCTATCGCTGGCCGACACCCTCTACGGTGGTGAGCGCAACGTCATCACCATCAACATGTCCGAGTATCAGGAAGCGCACACCGTCTCCAGCCTCAAGGGCTCGCCCCCCGGCTACGTCGGCTACGGCGAGGGCGGCGTGCTGACCGAAGCGGTGCGCCGCAAGCCCTATAGCGTGGTGCTGCTGGACGAAGTCGAGAAAGCCCACCCGGACGTGCTGGAGCTGTTCTTCCAGGTGTTCGACAAGGGCGTGCTGGACGATGGCGAAGGCCGCGAGATCAACTTCCGCAACACCGTGATCCTGCTCACCTCCAACGTCGGCACCGACGACATCATGCAGCAGTGCCTGGGCGTCGAGTCCCTGCCCGCGCCGGATGCGATCGTCGAGAGCCTGCGCGATCAGCTCAACGCCGTATTCAAGCCAGCGTTCCTGGGCCGGTTGAACATCATTCCCTACTACCCGGTGCAGAAAGAGATTCTGCACAACATCGTTCGGCTCAAGCTCGACCGCATCAAGCACCGCTTCGAATACAACCATCGCGCCGAGTTCGAGTACGACCCGGCGATCATCGAAGCCGTCGCCGAGCGCTGCACCGACAGCGACAGCGGCGCCCGCAACATCGACAACATCCTCTCCGGCAGCCTGATGCCGACCGTCGCCGCCCAGGTGCTGGACAAGATGGCCAATGGAGAGGCGATAGAGAAACTGACGGTCAGCCTCGACGATCAGGGGGAGTTCGCTTACGCGCTGAGTTGAGTCTCGATGAATAACAGTGACATTACGGGAAAAGGTCATGGCCGACTCGATACTGAATAGACTCCTCGACACCTTCGACATCGACCTGTCGCAGTCGCAGCGACTGCTGACCCTCGACATCGCCGGCACCGCCTTCGTGCCCCACCGGCTGGTGGGCG
>NZ_CALFQK010000001.1:0-39682 GCF_937921195.1 uncultured Salinicola sp. | reverse complement strand
GTGGTCGCCAAGCACGACGCCAAGGTCTACGGGCTGGCCCCCGCCGGCTCGCCGCCGATGTCGGTACCGCACATCGACAAGCGCATCCTCGACGGCATCCCGGCGATCATGTTCGGCCCCTTCGCGACGTTCTCGAGCAAGTTTCTCAAGAACGGCTCCTGGACCGACCTGGTGCGCTCGATCACGCCCAATAACCTGTGGCCGATGACCAAGGTCGGCATCAACAACCTGGATCTGGTGCGATATCTGATCAGCCAGCTTCGCATGTCGGAAAGCGGCCAGTTCAAGGAGCTCCAGAACTACTATCCCGAGGCCAACCGCGACGACTGGAAGCTGTGGACCGCCGGCCAGCGGGTGCAGACGATCAAGGATATCGAGGGCAAGGGCGGCACCCTGCAGTTCGGCACCGAGCTGGTGACCGGTGCGGAAGGCTCCATCGCCGCGCTGCTGGGCGCCTCGCCGGGCGCATCCACCGCACCGTCGATCATGCTCACCCTGCTCGAGAGGGTCTTCCCCGATCAGGTGGCCAGCGAAGCGTGGCAGGCCAAGCTGAAGTCGATGATCCCCTCCTATGGCAAGGCACTGACCGACAACCCGCAACTGCTCTACGACGTTCGCGCCATGTCACGCGAGCTGCTGGAGCTGAGCGAGCCGGACCTGACCACGACCCCCGTACCGAAGTCGGAGCCGGAGATCAGCGATAGCTGACCGCGCTCGCCGTTCTCGGCAAGAACATCGCCCGCCCTGGCTGAGCCAGGGCGGGCGATAGGTTCACGCCTCGCTTTGCGCCGCTCTATCTCGCTCCTGGCGGTGCCTCCTGCCGATACAGCACCATCCCACCGTGATGCAGAACACCATCGATGAAATCACCATCGGCGGTAAAGCCGGTGTCGTCCCAGTACTCGATGTGGTCTCCGGTGATTTCGTAGCGGCCCTGGTAGGCACTCTCCCGCGTTCCCCTGGCCTCGTCGTAACGGCCATTCGGTAGCAGTTCGTGGCGGACGTGGCCGTCTGCCGTCGCCCATAAGCCAACGTAGGATCGATCTGTCATGTCGGTGACTCCCCCGTGATTCCCTGCGGATGCGTGGGCCACCAAGAAGCCGAGCACGGCAGCGAAGATGCCGATGCACGTTTTTCGGTAGCCACGGAAACAGCGGACGCGGCCGGTCATGACCCGTCCTCGACACGCTGGCGCCGCTCCTGGAACAGCTCGGCCAGAGCGGTGGATGCTGCGATCGCCGGCGGAAACCCGGCATGCACGGTCGTCAGGTAGATGACCTCCTTCAACTCCTCCTCGCTGACACCGGCATTCAGGGCGTAACCGGCGTGAATCTTCATGTAGTCAGGCTGGCCGAGAGCGGCGAAGACGCCGACGGTGATCAGCTGACGAGTGCGATCATCCAGTATCTCGCGGCCCCACACCTCACCCAGCGCATAGCCCTGGGTGGCATCGGCGAGAAAGGGAAATTCCTCGCGCATGGCCTCCAGCGCGGGCTGGGGCTGCCCCTGGTTGAGGCGCTCGATCGCTTCCCTTCCCGCCTCCAGGCGTTCCCGCTCGCTCGCGGCATGCACCGGTTCGAGAGCGAACAGCGCTGCCGAGAGCGCCAGTGCCCCGTAGCAACATGATGAACCCAGTGTCGTCAACGTCATCTCGCATCCTCCATTTCAGGTGTCCGATCCAGCGGCCACGGTCAGTAGGGACTGGCCGTGGGGCGCACGATGATTTCGCTGACATCGACAGTGGCCGGCTGCTCGATGGCGAAGGCGATCGACCGGGCAATGGCCCCGGCCGGTATGGCGTCCTGGCGGAAGGTTCGCATCGTCTCCTGGGCGGTCGGATCGGTGATCGAGTCGGCAAGATCGGACTCGGTGACACCGGGGCTGATCACGGTCACGCGGATATCGCCCCCCACCTCCTGACGCAGCCCTTCGGAGATCGCCCCCACGGCAAACTTGGTCGCGCAGTAGACGGCCGCGGTGGGCGACACCGCATGTCCACCGATGGAGGAGAGATTGATGATCTGCCCCGCCTTCTGCCCCTGCATGACCGGTAGCACAGCCGCGATACCGTGGAGGACACCGCGGATGTTGACGTCGATCATCCGGTTCCACTCGTCCAGCTTGAGCGCCTCGAGCTTGGAAAGCGGCATGACGCCGGCATTGTTGATGATCACATCGACGCGGCCATAGGTTTCCTGTGCTGCGGTGACGAAACCCCGCATGGAATCGATGGACGTGACATCGAGCTGGCGCCAGCTGGCCTCGCCACGCCCCTCGCGTATCTCGTCGGCCAGACGTTCGAGCCGGTCGACGCGACGCGCCCCCAGCATCAGTCGAGCCCCCCGTGCCCCCAGATGGCGTGCGGTGGCTTCGCCGATGCCGCTACTCGCGCCGGTGATCAGAATGATCTTGTCTGCAAGATCCCTCATGGTGACTACCTCGTATCGTGAAGGGTCGTGCGACGGCACGACCGACGAGGAGCAGTCTATTGAGTGAGGGAAAAACGATAATCGGGGAATATATTCATGAGTTATGAAGCTGAATGGACATAATCGGGCAAAAGCGGCGACGAGCCCGGGAATCGCTCACCCCTCGGGACCTCGCCAACCGCCAGCCCCAGGGTCTGATCACCACGCTTCGCCTGCCCTTCTGACCAGGGCGTCGCGGCTCAGGCGTTCCGCTTGAGGAAGTCGATGAAGGCCCGCATCGCAGCCAGGTGGTGACGCTGACGCGGGTAACAGAAGTAGAACCCATCGAACGGCGCGCACCACTCGTCGAGCATGGTCACCAGACGCCCCTCGCGGATCAACGGGGCAGCCCAGGCATCGACGGTGAAGGCGATGCCGACGCCGTTGATCGCAGCCTCGAGCATGGCTCTCAGATCGTTGACGATCAGCGGGCCATGGACGGCGACCCGAAACCAGCCCCCGTGGCGATGAAACTCCCATTGATATGGATGCATCTGCCCCGGCCAACGCCAATTGATGCAGCGATGCCGGTGCAGGTCGGAGGGCGTCCTGGGTTTGCCGTGGCGCTTCACGTACGCCGGTGAAGCAACCACGCAGTGGCGCAGGGTCGCGCCCAGCGGCATCGCGATCATGTCCTGCTCGAGCAGTTCGCCGAGCCGGATCGCCCCGTCGAAGCCGGCTTCGATCATGTCGACCGGCTGATCGTCCAGGGTCAGATCCAGTTCGATATCGGGATACGCCTCGGCAAAGCGAGCCAGTAGAGGTGCCAGGTAGAGCTGGTAGCCGACCCGGAAGGCGTGAAGGCGCAATCGACCCTGGGGCCGCTCACCGAGTTCGGCGGCATCCGCGACGGCCGCTTCGACCTCCTCGACCGCCGGCTTCAGGCGGGCGAGCAGTCTTTCCCCCGCCTGGCTCAACCCGACCCGGCGGGTGGTGCGATGAAACAGCCGGACGTCGAGCCTCGCCTCGAGCCCCTTGATGGTCTGGCTCAGGGCCGATGGCGAGACCTGCAGCGCCTCCGCCGCGCGAACGAAACTGCCCTGCTCGGCAACGGCGAGAAACGCCTGCAGTTCGGCGAATTCACTACCGCGCATCGCCGCCGTCGATCACGTTCAGCTTCGACAGCATCTCGTAGGCCGCCTTGACGCGCGCATCGTTGGGATAGTTTCTGTTGGCCAGCATCACCAGCCCGACCTGCTTGCCAGGCACCAGGACCACGTAGCCGCCGAAGCCGTTGGTGGAGCCGGTCTTGTTGATCCAGACGTCGTCCTGCGGCGCCTGGGGTGGCTCGATCGCCTCGGCCGGGTTGGGTTTCAGGATCATGTCGTAGCCGTTGCCCGCCAGCAGCGTATCGACCGAGACCGGCAGCGGGTACTGCTCCCAGATCAGGTCCTGGGTCATGTCGCCGACCTGGAAATTGCCCTGGCGCGTGATGTCGATCGCCTGCTGCAGATCGTCATCGACCTCTAGCAAGCCGAGATTGGCCTGCACCAGCCGGGCCAGGTCGCCGGCGGTGGTCTTGACGCCGTAGGCTTCGTCATCGAGCACGCCGGGCGCCACGCGAATGGGCTCGCCGTCCTTGCTCTCGCCCATGGCGTAATGCCCCATCTGCGCCTCGGGGACGTCGTACCAGGTGTGCTGCAGCCCCAGCGGTTCCAGCACACGGGTCTTCATCGCCGACACGAATGGCTCGTCGAGACTGGCGGCGGTCTCGACGCCCAGCAGGCCGATGCCCAGGTTGGAGTAGGTTCGCACCTCGCCGATCGCCGCGGTGGGCTGCCACTGCCGATACCACGCCATCAGCGAGTCATGGTCCGTCACCTCGTCGGGCACGAACAGCGGCAGCCCGCCGGTAGTGTGAGTGCCCAGGTTGCGCCCGGAGATCTCGTCGAACGCGCTGCCCTCGAGCGCCGGCAGATAACGGCTGACCGGCGCCTCGAGGTCGAGCCTGCCCTCGACGGCGGCGAGTGATGCCAGCGTGGCGGTGAACGTCTTGCTGAGCGAGCCGATCTCGAACAGCGTCTCGCCGTCGACCGGTATGCCGTCGTCACGCTCGGCGACGCCGTAGTTCAGCACCTGCGTTCCCTGCGGACGAACCACCGCCACCGCCATGCCGGGAATGCTCTGCTGGCGCATCAGCGACTCGATGACCGGATCGACGACACCGCGAACATCGGCATCATCGCCCTCCGCCAGCGCCAGACTCGACGAGCCCAGCAGCAGTAGCGACATACCCAACGTGATTCCTTTCATGGCGATTTCGATCCTCGGCAGTGTGCGCCGACGGCATCGTCGGGCGCGAAAAAACGGTGCCGCCAATCATGCGCAAAAATCGCGCGAACCGAAACCGTCGTCGATCGGCTACAGCAGCTTGTCCAGCGTGATCGGCAGATCGCGGACGCGCTTGCCGCAGGCGTTGTAGACGGCATTGGCCACTGCCGCGCCGACGCCGGTGATACCGATCTCGCCGATGCCGTGGGCGCCCATGGGCGTGTGCGGGTCGGGAATGTCGGTCCACATCACCTCGACCTCCGGCACGTCCATCTGCACCGGCACGTGATAGTCGGCGAGGCTCGGGTTCATCACCCGGCCGCTACGCGGATCGAACAGCGTCTCTTCCATCAACGCCAGGCCGAGACCCATGATCATGCCGCCGCGAAACTGGCTCGTCGCCGTCTTGGGGTTGAGGATCCGACCGCAGTCGAACGACCCCAGCAGACGGCGAAGGCGTATTTCGCCGGTCACCGAATTCACACCCGCCTCGCAGAAGATCGTGCCGAACGAGTGCATCGACCAGTTGGCGAGCTCTTCCGACCCGGCGGCGTCCGCCTCCACGGAGAGTTCGCTGCGCTGGGCACGCGCCAGGATCTGCGCGTAGGTCTCGAAACGCGAATCGTCACCGAGCACGCCCAGGCCTTCGTTCCGGCATTCGATCTCGTCCGGCGAGAGACCGGACAGCGGCGAACCCTGGCCCACCAGCGCCAACAGTTCAGCGACCAGCGCCCGCTGCGCGGCGATTACCGCGCCGCCGATCGCCGCTGTCTGCTGCGAGCCGCCCGCCAGCACGCTTCCGGCCAGGTGCGAATCGCCATAGTGGAAAGCGATCTTCTCCACCGGCAAGCCCAGCCGCGCGGCGGCGACCTGGGTCTGTACGGTCGCCGTGCCCATGCCCATCTCGTGAGCGGCGATACCTACCGTCGCGCCGTCAGGCGTGAGCGTGATGCGCGCCGCCGCCCCGGGCATGCGCATATAGGGATAGGTCGCCGTCGCACAGCCCATGCCGATCTGCCATTCGCCCTCGCGTCGACGACCGGGCGTGGCGCTCCGCTCGGACCAGCCGAAGCGTTCGGCGCCGCTGCGCGCCGCTTCCAGCAGGTGGCGCGAGGAGAACGCCAGTCCGCTGGTGGGGTCGCGTTCCGGCTCGTTGCGCGCCCTCAGCTCGAGCGGATCCATGCCGAGCCGGTCGGCCAGCTCGTCCAGCGCCGACTCCAGCGCGAAGGTGCCCACCGACTCGCCCGGCGCGCGCATGAAGGTATTGGCCAGCATGTGCATGTCCGCCACATCGATCGACAGTCGGATATGGTCGGCGGCGTACAGGCACTTGGTGGCCTGGAAGAAAGGCTCCGGCAGGTTGTTGTGGCGGGTCATCGCCGCGACACCCGAGTGGATCAGCGCCTGCAGCCTGCCATTTTCATCCGCGCCGAGGGCCACCCGCTGCTCGGTGCAGGCCCGCCCGCCGACGACGCGATAGACGCCCTTGCGCGACAGCGCCAGCCGTACCGGACGATCCGCGAGCTTGGCCGCCGCCGCGGCCAGGATCTGATGCTGCCACAGCGCCTTGCCGCCGAAGCCACCGCCCACGAACGGCGAGGTGACGTGAATCTGCGCGGCATCGATGCCGAACACCTCGGCCAGCGATGCCACGGCCAGATCGACACACTGGGACGCATCGTGAATCCGCAGCGTCTCGTCCTCACCGTCATTCTCACCCGCCTTCACCCAGGCCAGCGTCAGCGCGTGAGGTTCGATGGCGTTGTGATTGTGGCGCGGCGTGGTGTAGATGGCGTCGATACGATGGGGCGCGCTCGCGAACGCCTCGTCGGCATTGCCGACCGTGATCTCCGCCGGCCCGCCCAGCACGTTGTCCGGCTGACGCGCGTGGGTCCTGGCGAGCTCGAAATCGGTCATCGCCGGCTCCGCCGCGTAATCCACGCGGATGCTTTCGGCGGCGGCATCGGCCTGTTCCTGGGTCTCGGCCAGTACCAGCGCCACCGGTTGGCCGTTCCAGTGGACGCGATCGGTCTGCATGATCGGATGATCGTCGCCGGCGGCGCCGTTGGGCGAGCGCAGGAACACCGGCGGCGTATTGAGTCGTGGTGCGTTTTCGTGGGTCATCACCAATACCACGCCGTCCATCGCCTCGGCTTCCCGCTGATCGATAGCCAGAATCCGGCCGTTGGCGATGGCGCTGTAGACCAGCGCGGCGTAGACCATGCCATCGAAGGTGAACTCGCCGGCAAAGCGCGCGCCGCCGGTGACCTTCTCCGCCCCATCGACGCGCGACAACGGCGCGCCGATCCCGATTCGCCCCTTCTCGCTCAGGGGATCCAGCCGGCCCTCCGGACGCCAGTAATCCCCGGCCAGGGCGACGCCCGAGGGTTGGCGATCACCCGACCGTCCTTTATCGAGAGCACTCATGCGTCACCTCCATTACGCGCATCCGAAAGACGCTGCGACAGTTCCGCGATCATCAGCCGTCGCACCAGTTCGAGCTTGAAGGCGTTGCCCGGCAGCGGCCGGGCAGCGGCCAGCTCGGCATCGACGGCAGCGGCGAGCGTCGCCTCGGTGGCCGGCTGGCCCCTCAGCGCCGCTTCTGCCCGCCATGCCCGCCACGGCTTCGTTCCCACACCACCCAGCGACAGGCGTACGTTCTGGATCGTTTCGCCGTCGAGTTCGACCATGGACGCCACCGATACCAGCGCAAAGGCATAGCTGGCGCGGTCGCGCACCTTGCGATACTCGGAACGCACCGCCATCGGCAGCGGCGGCAACTCGACCGCGACGATCAACTCCTCGGGCTGCAGTTCGGTCTCGAGATCCGGACGCTCGCCTGGCTCTCGATGGAACTCGGTGATCGCCAGCTGCCGTTCCCCCTCGGGGCCGCGTAGATGAATGCGAGCGTCGAGCGCCGCCAGCGCCACCGCCATGTCCGAGGGATGCGTGGCGATGCAGGATGACGAGGTGCCGAGGATGGCGTGATAGCGATGGAAACCCTCCAGCGCATCGCAGCCGGCGCCCGGCTCGCGCTTGTTGCAGCGGGTCGCCACGTCGTAGAAGTAGGCGCAGCGCGTGCGCTGCAGCAGGTTGCCACCGACCGTCGCCATGTTGCGGATCTGGGCGCTGGCGCCGCTCAGAATCGCGCGGGACAGCAGCGGATAGCGGCTGCGGATCCTCGCATCACCGGCCAGCGCCGCGTTGGTGGCGGCGGCACCGATGATCAGGCCGTCCTCGGCGGTCTCGTCAATATCGCGGGAGAGACGCGTCACGTCGATCAGGGTCTGCGGGCGCTCGACGGTTTCGCGCATCAGATCGACCAGATTGGTACCGCCGCCGAGATACTTGGCTTGCCGAGAGCGCACGGCCTGTTCGATGGCCTGTTCGCTGTCGGCGACCTGGTGATAATCGAAGGCTCTCATCGCGTTAGCTCCTCACCCAGCTCCCTACCGAGAGCGGCGGTAATCGCATCCGCGATTCCGTTGTAGGCGCCGCAGCGGCAGAGATTGCCGCTCATCCGCTCGCGCAGTTCGTCACGGCTCCATTCGAGATCCGCTGCCGCGAGATCCTGGGTGACCGCGCTTGGCAGGCCGCGCTCGAATTCACCGGCCATGCCCACCGCCGAACAGAGCTGGCCCGGCGTGCAGTAGCCGCACTGGAAGCCATCGTGTTCGATGAACGCCGTCTGCACCGGATGCAGCGTGCCGCGCTCGGCCAGCCCCTCGACCGTGGTGATCTCCCGCCCCTGATATTGAACGGCGAGTGCCAGGCAGGCGTTGATGCGCTCACCGTCGACCAGCACGGTGCAGGCGCCGCAAGCGCCCTGGTTGCAACCCTTCTTGGTGCCGCTGAGCTGGAACTGCTCGCGCAGCAGATCGAGCAGTGACGTTCGGAAATCCACTTCGGCCTCCCGAACCTGGCCGTTGATCGTCCATTGCATATCGAGCCTCGGGTCACGGTTGTGTCTCGTTATCGAATTATCGTCAGGTCGTTGCCACATGCGGATAGTGGGTGTTTATCGAGCGTGGGTGTTTATCGAGCCTAGCCCGCTTCCCGGTCCGGGGCGGTCGCCATTTCGTGGCAGCCCGATCAGTCGATGCAGAAAGCGCCTTTGCCGATCTCGCCGCTGAAGGCGTCCTGGTCGCACGTCGGCGAGCTCGTGGGCAATGGCAGGGTCTCCAGCCGAATCGCCGTGCCCTGCAGCAGGCCGGACAACGCCTCGCCACTGACCGAACCGGCGGTGGAAAAGCGGACGATACTGGCCGCTCGCGCCCGGGCGAGCAGTGGCAGGAAGGCGAGGATCGGCCCCAGGGTGGCAAAGCGGTAGGGTAAGGCCCCTCTTGCCCAGGGGCAGCGACGGTCGGGCTCGGCGAGACGTTCGATCGAGCCGATGACGAGGGCATCCAGCCGTCCGTAGCGGTCGTCGATCCAGGCCGCCGCCCGCTGTAGCGCACCGGCATCGTCGATCGACAAGGGCAGGCCGACCACGTCGCCGACAGCCGCGCTCGAACCGGGCCCGGGAAAAGATCTGGCGGGAGCGGTCGACGCGTCCAGCAACAGCGTCGCGTCGGCCCAATTCGAGGCCAGCAAGACGCCGAGTTCGCTATCATCGAGACCGAGACCCAGCGTGATACGTGAATCGGGTTCCATCCACTCTCTCCGGTCAGCCGCGAAGACGTCGGTTGACGCCGCTGTCGGAAACCCTAGTATTCTCCGCTATCCTACAAAATCCGTGACTTTATCCTACGTTTGAAAACCCCAGGTTCGGCCATCACTTCATGAGTGCATTCGACTCCCCTTCGCCCTCGCTGGGCGAGTTCCTGCGTGCCAAGCGCGCCGACATCACCCCCCAGATGGTGGGCCTGCCACCGGGACGCCGTCGACGCACGCCGGGCCTGCGCCGCGAGGAAGTGGCCAGCCGCGCCAGCATGGGTTCGGCCTGGTACACCGCCCTGGAGCAGGGCCGGGACGTGCAGCCCTCCGATCAGGCGCTGGCCTGCCTGGCTCGCGCACTGATGATGAACGAAACCGAGCGCGAGCATCTCTATGCGCTGGCCGGGCGACCGGCACCGCCGCGCGCCATCGACAACGGCTCGACGATCAACCCGATCCTCCAGCGTCTGCTGGACAGGATGGAGCCGGATCCCGCCTACGTGATGGACGCCTACTGGGAAGTGATCGCCTGGAACCGGGCCGCGGCGCAGCTCTTCGATATCGAGCGCGCCGGAGACAAGCACCCGCGCAACAAGCTGTGGTGGGTCTTCACCCAGAAGCGTATCGAGACGCATCGTGCCGACTGGCTAAAATCGGCCCGCACGCTGGTCTCGATCTTCCGCAGCCAGGCCACGCGCTACGCCGACGATCCGCGCATGCGCCGGTTGATCGACGACCTGCTCGAGGCCAGCGATGCCTTCCGCGAACTCTGGGCCGAGCAGGGCGTGCTCGACCTGGCCAGTGGCCGCAAGGCGATGCGAATGCCGGACGGCACCAACCGCGAGTTCGACTATCTGCCGCTGCGCATTCCCGACCTGCCCGGCGCCTGCCTGATGATCTATCTGGGGGTGAACTGAGCGCTCGGTCGACTGACGAGGCGTTCGAGCGCCATTTTTCCCCACTCGAACCGGTCGCGAACGACATGTTCCGCAGACAGGTCTCTACCGGCCTTTCCATTACCCATCGGCTAACCGCTCGCGGTAGAGTTCAGGCGTGGTCATCGTGAGTCCCATCGATGGTTCCAGGAGAAAACGTTCCAGGAGGAAACATGGAGTTCACCCAGGGAAAGAGATATCGGGCCGGTGTCGTCGCTGCCAGCCTGTTGACACTGATGCTGGCCGGTTGCTCGGATTCGTCTCCGGACGCGGACGACGACGCCAGCGGCCAGGCGTCATCGGCGGAACAGCCCACCGCCCAGGAACCGACACGCCAAGACCAGACCACCGACGAGCCGACGCCGGGCACTGGTGGAGAAACCCGGGGCGGGGACGGTTCGACGATCACCCTGGACGCCCTGACGGCGTCGGATATCGGCGAGGCCAACCTCTCGGGCGAGCTGGGCTGCCAGTTCTCGACCGCGCAAGCCTCGCCGCTGCTGGTCGCGAAGGGGAATGTCGACTCGTCATCGGCGGCGCAAGGGGTGGTCAAGGTATCCGGCTACGTGGAGCGGGTCTCGGCGCCAGGCGGATTCGACGGCATGACCGGCAACCCGACTTTCGAGGGCAAGGGCAAGACCCTCCGCATCGAGGTGACCGGCGAACCCAGCGGTGGCGGCGAGTCGCCCGCTCGGCCGGCGACGCTGACCTACGACCGCGCCGACGGCGCCCAGCGCACGCTGGAAGGCGAGTGGCAGTGCGGTCCTTGATGCCGAATGCGCCGGGGATCTGCCCGTCGACGTGATGATGGGCTGTTCGAAGGGGTCGGCCGCCGTCAGTACCAGGCGTCGCCCAGCGCGGCAACCGCCTCTGCGATCATCGCCTCGGGAGTGGCGCGTCGGCCGACCAGCCCTTCCAGATACACGAATTCCGGCGCGCGAATGCCTAGCGTACTCAGCACGGCTTCGAGATGCGGTGTGAGGAAATTGGGCTGTTTCGACTCTCCGGCGCGGTGAAAGCCACCGGAGCTGACGATGACCAGCGTCGGCCGGTCCGCCAGCAGGCCCACCTTGCCCTGCGGGATCGGCGCGAAGGTTCGATGAATGCGCAGCACGTAATCGACCCAGAGCTTCAGCGCCGCGGGCATGCCGAAATTATGCATGGGGGTGGCGACGATCAGCCGGTCGGTGGATTCGAGCTCTTGGATCAGGCGCTCGGATAACTCAAGCGTCGCGCTCGAGCGAGGCAAGGGATCGCGCAGCGTCAGCGCCCGGGCGTAGTCCACCGTCAACGGCGCCAGCGGCTCGGCGGCGAGATCCCGTACCAGCAGGTCGCCTCCCTTTCGCGCCGCGATCTTCCGCGCCAGGCGGTTCCCCAAGGCCTCTTCGCGGTGCGGGCTGGCGGTCACGAGCAGTGTGGGTATCGTCACGATGCCGTCTCCTCGATGCTCAAGGCTTCCACGAAGTGCATGCCCCGGGAGAGCAGCCCTTGTCGAAAGTAGAAGCGCTGTGCCAGCGCCATGCCCAGCCCGGTATCCAGCACCAGATGGCGACACGCCAGGGTTCTCGCTTCCTCGCGCACGGCCGCGATCAGCCGGGCACCCAAACCGTGGCGTCGCCCCGCTGCGCTGACCACGAGATCGTCCACATAGACGAAGCGGCCATACAGCAGGTTTTCGGTCAGGCGATAGCCCGCCAGGCCGACGACCCGATTCCCCTCCCACGCCGCCAACAGCCGATAGCCCATGGCCACCTGGCGCATGATCCGGCTGACGAAGGTCTGCGGTGCATCGAGATGCGGGCGAAGCTCACGCATGACATCGAAGCAGCGCAGACACTCCTGCTCCGTGGTCACTAGTAATAGTCGAACGGTCGTCATCGGACATCCTCCTGATAGAGCAGCCAGGGTAGAATCGGACTGACCCGCTTGGCAGCGCCAAGACGTCTTCGATCTTCTGGGACATCGACATGTCCAATACCCCACTGCGGCTCGACCGCACGCAGAACGTGCCGATCTACCGGCAGCTCTATCAGCGCCTGCGCGAAGCGATGACGGACGGGCGCCTGCCACCCGGCAAACGGGTGCCCTCGGTACGCAGCCTCGCCAGTGAGCTGAACCTGTCGCGCGGCACGGTCGAGCTGGCCTATCAGCTGCTGGTCAGCGAAGGGTATTTTCTGCCGCGAGGGCCGGCGGGAACCATCGTCTCGCCACACCTGCCCGATGCCTCGGGACCGGCGGCGACATCGGAGACGGCGACCGGGCAGGAACCAAAGCCTGGTCTCGCACCGCCGCTCCCCTTCCAACTGGGGCTGCCGGCGCTGGACGCCTTCCCCGACAAGTTGTGGACACGCCTGGCCCATCGCCGACTCAGGGCCCAGACCAGCGCCGAACTCAACTACCCGCCGCCGACCGGCCACCCGGCGCTGAAGCGCGCCCTGGTGAGCTACCTCGGCGTGTCGCGAGGCATCGCCTGCCAGCCCGAACAGATCTTCATCACCGACAGCTACCGCGACACGCTCGGCCTGATCTGTCGGGCACTGCTGAAACCCGGCGACAGCGGATGGTTCGAGGAGCCGGGCTATGTGATGGCGCGTGAACGACTGCTGCACGACGGGATGCACCTGACGCCGGTGGGCGTCGACGCCGAGGGATTGAACGTCGAAGAGGGAGATTCCCGCGCCGCCCAAGCCCGTTTCGCCGTCGTCACGCCCACGCACCAGAGCCCCACCGGGGTGACGATGACGCTGGCCCGACGCCAGGCCTTGCTGAGGTGGGCGAGTCGTGAGGATGCCTGGGTGATCGAGGACGACTACGACAGCGAATATCGCTACCACGGCCATCCCGTACCGGCACTGAAGAGTCTCGATCACGATGGCCGCGTGCTCTATGCCGGCACGTTCAGCAAGGTGCTGTTCCCCGCCATCAAACTGGCCTACCTGGTGGTTCCACTCTCTCAGGTCGCGATCTTTCAGCGCGCGATGCGGCGCCTGGGCCATGGCTGCCCGACGCTGACTCAGGCGGTGGTCGCGGATTTCATCGACGAAGGCCACTTTGCCCGCCACCTCAAGCGGATGCGGGCGCTCTACAAAGAGCGCCGTGAAAATCTTCGCCAAGCGCTCGAGCACCATCTGGGCGATCGGATTCACATCGATCTGCAAGCCGGCGGGATGCACCTGCTGGCCCGTCTTCCCGACGACGTCGACGACGTGGCCATCGCGAACCGGGCCGCCAGCGCCGGGCTGGGTGGGCACGCGCTGTCCGAGTGGTCCCTGACCCCGACACGACAGTCCGGGCTGCTGCTGAGCTTCACCAACGTCACCGATGCCGCCCACGCCGACGCGCTGGCCGCCCGGCTGGCCGCGCTCGTGGTTTGACGCGTCGCAGGTCGTCTTGCGATGGCCCAGAAATCGCCACCGTTCTTGGCTCTGTGAGAACGCCTTCCCGCATTTCATCCTGTCTCGGTGCTCAAATCTCAACTCCCATGACCCAGACAGGTAAGCGACATGAAAGCCCGAGTGAACTACTACCAGACCTCTCCCCAGGCCGCCCAGAAGTACATCGATTTCAACATGGCGCTGTCGCAGAGCGACGTGATCAAGGAGATCAAGCATCTGGTGACGCTGCGCGCTTCCCAGCTCAACGGCTGCGCCTTCTGCGTCGACATGCACGTCAAGGAGGCGAAGATCGACGGCGAGCGCGAATTGCGCCTGCACCACGTTGCGCTGTGGCGGGAATCGACGCTGTTCACCCCGCGCGAGCGCGCCGCCCTGGCCTGGACCGAAACGCTGACCCGGCTGCCCGAGCATGGGGTCGATGACGGCGCCTACGACCACGTTCGCAGCCACTTCTCCGAAGCGGAGCTCTCGGACCTGACCTTCCTGATCGTCGCCATCAACGGCTGGAATCGCCTCAGCATCGCCTTCCAGGCGATTCCCGGCTCCGCCGACAAGGCGTTCGGACTGGACAAGGCGGGGCTGTAGAGCCGGTATCGCCGCGCTCGTAGCTCGGCTTCAATACACCACGTTGCGAATGAAGCGCAGTCGGCCAGCCCCATCGTTGCGATAGCGATAGGGCTGGTCGCTGGGATAGACGTGGAAGTCGCCGGCCTCGATCGTCACCTCACGCTCGCCGAGGGCCAGGGTCAGCGTTCCCTCGATCACCACCAGCATCTCGTGCCAGCCGGCGTCGTCCGCAGCCGATTCGTAGACGTCTCCCGGCTCCAGCGACCACGACCACAGTTCGACCTCCTGCCGTGCCGGCTTGCTCGCCAGCAGCCGCGCCCGGCTCTCCGGCGAGCGACCGACCCAGGCTACCTCGTCGATGCGCGCGGAGTCCTCGCTGTCCGGCGGCTGGACCAGCGCGTAGAACAGCACGCCCAACGCCTCGGCCAATCGATCCAGCGTGCTCAGACTGACGTTGACGTCGCCCTTTTCGATATTGACCAGCATGCGCCGGCTGACACCGGACCGCTCGGCCAGCGCCTGCTGGCTCAAAGATACCGCCTGCCGCAGGCGCCTGACATTGGCGGCGACATGCACCAGTACGTCGGGGCGCTCGTTAGAGTTGTGCAATATATTGCCCATCCGTACAATCGCGACTCTCGTCCATTGCCGCTCGCCGCCAAGGCGACAAGCGGTCACGTTTGGCGAGTCATCATGCCGCAGACCTCGGGAGGTGTCATGTCAGTCGCCATGCGCGAATTCTTCGCCAGAGTCTGGCCGGTGGCCATGCTGATCGTGGCGATGTGCTCGATCCAGAGCGGCGCTTCCGTCGCCAAGTCGCTGTTCCCGGTCATCGGCGCCACCGGCACGACCTCGATCCGTCTGATCATCGCCGCCCTGCTGCTGCTGATCGTCATGCGACCCTGGCGTCAGCCGCTGAGCCGCCGCGCCTGGAAATCGACGCTGATCTACGGCGTCTCCCTCGGCGTCATGAACCTCCTCTTCTACCAGGCCTTGCGGACCGTGCCGCTGGGTATCGCGGTGGCGCTGGAATTCACCGGGCCGCTGGCGGTGGCGATGCTCTCGTCGCGGCGCTGGCTGGACCTGCTTTGGGTGGCACTCGCGGTCCTCGGCCTGATCTGCCTGCTGCTGCTGGGCGATGGCGGCAGCGGCCCGATCGACCCTCATGGCGCGGCCTGCGCCCTCGGCGCCGGCGTCTGCTGGGCGCTCTACATTCTGTTTGGACAGAAGGCCGGGGCGATCAACGGCGCCCAGAGTGCCACCCTCGGTATCACCATCGCCGCGGTGGTGATCGCCCCGGTGGGATTGCTCGACGTGGGCACGGCGATCTTCGCCCCGGAAGTGCTGCCGTACGCCCTGGCGGTGGCGATACTCTCCACCGCGCTGCCCTACACGCTGGAGATGATCGCCATGCCACGACTGCCGACCCAGACCTTCGGCACTCTGATGAGCCTCGAGCCCGCGGTGGGTGCGCTCTCCGGCCTGCTGTTCCTGGGCCAGCTGCTGGGTACGCTGCAGTGGTTGGCGATCGGGCTGGTGATCACCGCCTCGATCGGCACGACGCTGACGATCCGGCGCCGCGACACCTTCGAGGCGCCGGTGCCGGACTGAAGGCCCAGGATTCCGGCGGCGGGTCCCGGACTGCACGAACGTTCCAGACTCCCGCGTCCCGTTTCTGGCATGCTGCCAGGATCGAACCGGCGTACCGCTTCGACCGTAAGCCGGGCGGGAGGCAGCATGACATCGACGAACTGGATCGATCTGCGACAGGACAGCGATACCGGCATCGAGACGATCCGTGCCCACTTCGAGGGGCACGCCTACGATCCCCATTGGCACGACAGCTATCTGGTCGGCTTCACCGAGCAGGGCGTCCAGCAGTTTCACTGCCGCCGCGTTCGTCACGACAGCACGCCCGGACGCCTGTTCTTCGTCGAACCCGGCGAGATTCACGACGGCCACGCGCCGGCCGAGGGCGGTTTCACCTACGCCATGCTCTATCTCGACCCGGACTGGCTGCAACGTGAGCTGCGCCAGTTCGCGATCGCCGGCGCCGCTTCCGGTGAACCGGGCTTCGCCGCGACGCTGGTCGACGACATCCCCTTGATCGCGGGAATCGCCCGCGCCTTCACTACCCTGCGCCAGTCGACGTCGCGGCTCGAACGCGATGACGCCCTCGATGCCCTGCTGCAAGGCCTGGTGCCGCACCTGGGTTGGCGTCGGCGTCCGTTGACCGATCCGCGCCTGCCGCGTGCCGCCCGCCGGGCCCAGGAACTGCTGCATGCGAACTATGCCGAGGATATCGGCCTGCAGACGCTGGCCGAGCAGTGCGGCGTCGATCGGTTTCGGCTGACCCGCGCTTTCAAGTCGGCCTTCGGCCTGGCGCCCCATGCCTATCTGGTGCAACTGCGCCGGAGTCTCGCCCGCCAGCGGCTCGCTGCCGGCGAGCCTCCCGCCTCGGTTGCCAGCCAGCTCGGCTTCGCCGACCAGAGCCATCTGGGGCGCTGGTTCCGGCGCGCCTATGGCCTGACGCCGGCGGACTATCGCCAGCGCTGCGTCCGGGGCGGTTGAATCGGCTTCGTGGCGAGCTTGGGGCGCGACTGCTCAAACCTTCCAGACCTTGGGTGACAATGGCGCGATAGTCCCGACTCCACGCTATTTCCGGAGTCGATCATGTCCGCCTGGTTACCGTTCACCCTGTTCGCCTTCGTCGCCTCGATCACGCCGGGGCCGACCAATCTACTGATACTCGCGCAGGGATCGCGCCAGGGCTGGAAAAGCGCCCTCCCCGCCGTTCTCGGCGCCAGCCTGGCGGCGGCGGCGATCGTGCTGACGGTTGGCTTGGGGCTGTCGCACACGCTGCTGGCCCACCCCCTCGTGCGTCGATTGATGGCGGCGATCGGCGTGGCCTGGTTGAGCTGGCTGGCGTGGCGGCTCTTCCGCAGCCCACCGCCGGAAGTCGATACCGGCGACCTGGCCTCCGTCGCGCCGGCCTTCGGGGCACGCCAGGCCGCCGGCCTGCAGCTGGTCAATCCCAAAACCTGGATGATGGCGATGTCGGTCGTCGGCGTGTTCACCGACGCGGCATCAAGCGCGACGCAGATCGGCGTATTGGCACTGACGTTCGGGGTCGTGGCGCTGCCCTGCCTGGCGCTCTGGGGGCTGGTGGGCAGCGGTGTCGCCAAGCTGTTCCGGCAACCGCGTCAGTGGCAGTGGTTCAATCGCGTGCTGGCGCTGCTGCTGTTGACGGTGGCGTGGTGGAGTCTCCTGATCACGGGCTGACCCCCTGTCGGCGTCGCGAGTTCAGCCACCGGTGCCGAGTCGGCGGCGGAGCTCGCGAACTTCTCTGCGAAGCGCCTCGCAACGCACTTCCAGTGTCTGCCGCGCGGCATGATCGGGCAACGCCTCGAGATTGGCTTCGGCCCCGATCAACAGCGCCTCCAGTGCCGCACCGAGCATGGTGGCGCCGGCCAGCGTGTCGCTACGCATCGCCGACGAGGTCAGCGGCAGCGCCTCGACCGCCAGTGCCAACCCCTGCCGACATCGCTCGGCGGCTGCCAGCGGGATCCGAATCGACGCCTCGCGGGCTTCGCGAAGGGCCGAATCGCACGGGTCCGATTCGGCGGCATCATCACTCGATCGCCGTTGCGCCTGCAGATAGTCGTCAAACGCCGCGGCATCGTCGTCGACAGCCTCGGCCAGCGCCTGCTGCAGCGCATCGCCCTCGTCTATCAGACGGCGACGTTGGGGATCCGGGCCGGATTCGCCCCGGTGCAAACGCACGCCCTTGAGAATCAGCGACAAGCCCAGGCACCCGTTCAACGCCGCGGCGGCACCGCAGCCCGGTGTGGAACGCGTTTCGACGGCGTGCTGGAAATCGGCAAGCGAGGCCTGCCAGAGCGAAGACGAGGTCGACATGAAGGCTCCCGGAGAGGATCGATATCTCAGCATAGACGCCACCACGGAAAGCATGGCGAATCGAGGGGGCGACGAGAGCCGACAGTGAGCAGCCGGAAGTGTCGGCAGGAGGGAAAACAGGGGAGAGCACCATGGCGAAACGGTCGGAGGTCGAAAATGCCTCAAGCCGCTTGGCGATGGCGCCCTCCCTCGGGCGGCCGCCCTTTGCGGGAGTAGCTGCCCTTGCCTCTCTTCGGTTTCTGTTGCTGCCGTCGGAATCGGGGCGAGCGCAGTGCCGCCTTTAGCGCGCTGTCCCGGATGGGGTGTGATGCCATGTGACCTCCCGGTTCGTTCGAGTTCATGGATCTAGACAGTTGTCGGGGATCTAGCCAGTTGTCGGCAAGCTCTCAAGCGACACGGGCCACCAGATGCTCGTAGAGCACGGTACAACCGATGCCGATCAGGACCAACCCCCCCACGATTTCGGCCCGCTTGCCGATCAGCGATCCGATCGCGCGGCCCAGCATGATGCCAACGGTGACCATCAGCATCGTCGCCAGGCCGATCGCCGCCGCCGCCACGATGATGTTCACATCGGCGAAGGCCAGCGTCACGCCGACGGCCATGGCATCGATGCTGGTGGCCAGCGCCGTGAGGGCAAGCAGCCAGACCGATTTGCGCTCCGGCGCGCTGCCGTCGTCCGCCTCGACCGGAACCGGCTTGAACCCTTCCCAGATCATGTGTGCCCCGAGCGCCCCCAGCAGCACGAATGCGATCCAGTGATCCCACTCGGACACGAACCGCGTGGCAGCCAACCCGATAGCCCAGCCGATGACCGGGGTGATGGCCTCGACCGTACCGAAAATGGCGCCGATGCGCAGTGCCTCGGGGAACCGGGTGCGCCTGAGAGCCGCGCCCTTGCCGACGGAAGCGGCGAAGGCATCGGTCGACATGGCGAAAGCGAGTATGACCAGGGATGCAGGATTCATTGTCCGTTCCAGCCGGTGGTGTTGCCACGACATTCGCCGTACCCGACTCGGTACCGCGGATGCCCATGGTCTCGCCAACCGGTCTCGGCGTTCGTGCCACGGCATGGCCGGGTGTGTTGACACGAACATCACGACCGCAAGGTTTCACGGTAGTGATCGGCTACTCCCCAAGGAGGTCTCAGACTATAGACGCGAAAATGAAAACCGGCAATAAATGATTGAATTTAAAGAGAAAAATTCACCCCGGTTAATTCATGTCGTTGACGTTAATCAAGTTAACGCCGGTTGGACTTTGATGACGAGGTTGCGGGCCGGGACTTCAGCGTTGGCGGCAGCAATGACGAACCGTGGCGTAGGAGGTGCGTCGTGGGGTCACAACGGGATAACCCCGCGCCAGTGACGCCATAAAGAGACAGCAAGATTGGAAATCTGTCTCGTTTTGGGAACAGATCATTCAGATAAATTCAGACGTACCTAATTCAGTAAAATCTCAAAATACAGGCACGTGAAAATCGGGCGGGAAAATTGTGCATTTTAGTGCGCACACTTCATCGATCGATGTCGAGTCATTGAAATGGAGAAAAATGCCACAGCGGTTTGAAACGCTCATTTCAACGTAACGAGGGGTAATAAGTGCATACCAGGAATGGATTGAACGACCGTTCAATATAGTTTTTATTCTTCCATATCAGTAATTTGCTAAAAACAATTTAGCTTGCTTTCCGTTACCTTCTGGAAACGCAAAACATCAAACTTTTACTTCCAAGCCGTCGCATTGTCATTCGGAGCCAGTAGTCTGAATGACGTTGGATCGCGTTCCCAGAGTTTGGTCGATGTCGAGAACCCGGTCTGGCACCTCTTTCAAACCGCTGGAATGGCGGACCTTGAATTTCACGCTACCAGGAGAAACACCATGGCTGATACGCCCGCAATCGATCCGTCAACTTCGAATGACAGCGCTGATTCTTCCATCGATCAATTGAAGGCCGTCTTTGATCAGGCGATCGAGAAATCCGCTGAAATCACCAAGGTCACGACCGAGAAGAAGACCATGCTCGATGCGACCAAGCAGCGTCCGCAGAACTGATGCGGAGAAGTCGCGGGCGAAATTACGCCGCCCGCGACGCTCCACGCCGGAACGGCGGCAATGCGTCCGGGACGCATCGGATCTCGCCACGATGGAGACTACTCGATTTTCTGGAGCTTCCTTGGCTGTCCGCCTCGATGAACCGGGTACGGACAGCCAAGGAATTTCTTCCCGCTTCGTACGACATTAGCGAGTCAACCGCATGAATACCGTCACCTCCCCCACGGCGTCGGAAGGCGAAGTCGTTGCGACGCTCACGGTCACCGCCGGGCTGCATCACGGTGCGACGATGGATCTGGGCGAGCCGACCTGCCGGATTGGCAGCGACGAGGCCGCCGATATTCTGCTGGGCGACCCCGGCGTGGCGCCCGACCACCTGATGCTGCGGTTCCACGGACGCCAGATGGCGGTCGAGGCGATCGGCGGCGATGTCGTCGTCAACGGTCGCGTCGTGCATCAGGGAACCGGGCAGCGCGGCGAGCTTCCGGCCGAGCTGCGCTTTGAGGGCGTGTCGCTGGCGCTGTCGCGCCCCCCCGCCCCCTCGATGATCCCAGCGCTCCCCAAGCTCCCCGCCCTGCCGCCACGCTGGCGGACCTCGCTCAACCGGGGTGCCACGCTCACCGCGCTGGTAGCGACGCTCGGGGTGCTGGCGGTCTACGAATTCATCGACGTCAATCAGGCCGGCGCCAATATCGGCGGCTACACGGCTGCCTCTCTCGATCCCCAGGCGCTCGACGGTGCGCATCGCCTGACGTCGGGGGAGCGCCCGGGCCCGGCGGAAGCGCTGCGCCGACAGCTATCGGAGGCGGGCCTCGACTCGCTGAGCGTCACCGATCATGGCGGCTACCTGAGCGTGTCCGGACAGTACGCGGCGGCGCAGAGCGCGGCCTGGGACCGGACGCAGCGCTGGTTCGATCAGCACTACGGCAGCCACCAGGTGCTGCTCAACGACGCCAAGACCCGGCAGGATGCGGCGCGCCCGGATTTGAAGCTGCAGGCCGTGTGGCTGGGCGATAGCCCCTATGTCATCGACAGCCGCGGGAAGCGACTCTATCCCGGCGCCGCGCTCGAATCCGGATGGGTGATCTCCGCGATTCAGCCGGACCGCATCACGCTGAGCCGTGGCGACGACCAGTTCGCGCTGACGCTTTGAATGAGAGACCGCGCTGACGAGGCCATCGTTCGATGAAGATCACCGGTCGCCAGGTCGACTCGGACCGCTATCGCATCTCGGGCACGGTCCCGGAGCCAGTCCGCCCCATCGAGAGACCCTCCGGGCAGGATGACGAATTCATCCGCGCGGTCGATCTTGCGCGGACGCGCGACGCCGACCAGCCGCCGCTGGCCGCGCGACTGGACGCGCTCGAGCGACCCGAGGCCAGAGATGCCCGCAGCTACGACAACGCCCGCAGCATCGAGCTGCTCCAGCACGTGATCGACGACGTGCTGCCGACGCTGGAGGCGGAGGAGGACATCGTCGCGATGGCGCGGGACGTCGTCGGCGAGGAGCTCGAGTGGCGCCAGGCCTGGGATGGTCGCATGAACGAAGCCATGACGCCGCAGGATGGCGATGCTCCCGGTGGCGACGACGCCCGTGACGAGGAGCCGTCATGACAGAGAACGACGATCGCGATGCCGCCGACCTGCTGCACCTGATGGGCCACCTCTACCTCAAGAGCGGCCAGACGCAGCGGGGGATGGTACTGCTGCTGATCGCCACGCGCATGGCGCCGGAACACACCGGCATCCTGAGGGCGCTGTGCCGCGGTTTTCTGACCCACGGCAACGGCGGACGAGCCCTCAACGTGATCGAGCGTCTCGAGGCCGCGGGGCAGCGCGACGCCACGCTGCTCCTGCTGCGCAGCCGTGCCGAGTGGCTGAACGGCGACCGGGACGCCGCGCGGCGCCACTTTCAACGCTACCTGGAGCGCCGACAGGAAGCCGATGTACCACGGGAGCGGGCATGACATGAATCAGCTTCTCGGTCGACTCAACATCCTCGCCCGCCGCGCCTCCCAGCGCAGCGACGTGATCATCGCGGTCTTCATGGTGCTGGCCGTGGTGATGATGATCATCCCGTTGCCGACCGCCCTGGTCGACGCGCTGATCGGGGTCAACATCGGCTTCAGCCTGCTGATCCTGATCGTGGCGTTCTATATCTCGCACCCGGTGGAGTTCTCGTCGCTGCCGCCGATCATCCTGCTGGCGACGCTGTTCCGGCTGGCGCTGTCGATCACCACCACACGCCTGATCCTGCTCGACGCCGACGCCGGCCAGATCGTCGAAGCCTTCGGCAACTTCGTCATCGCCGGGGAGGTCGTCATCGGCATGGTGGTGTTCCTGATCATCACCGTGGCCCAGTTCCTGGTGATCACCAAGGGCTCGGAGCGGGTTGCCGAAGTCGCGGCGCGTTTCACGCTCGACGCCATGCCCGGCAAGCAGATGAGCATCGACAACGAGATGCGCAATGGCGATATCGACCATGTCGAGGCCCGCCGCCGGCGTTCGCTGCTGGAGAGCGAGAGCCAGCTCTACGGCGCCATGGACGGCGCCATGAAATTCGTCAAGGGCGACGCCATCGCCGGGCTGGTGATCCTGTTCGTCAACCTGATCGGCGGCCTGCTGATCGGGATGCTCGAGCACGGCATGCCGTTCGGCGAAGCCGTCGAGACCTACTCGCTGCTCACCGTCGGCGACGGCCTGATCGCCCAGATCCCGGCGCTGCTGATCTCGATCGGCGCCGGCACCGTGGTCACCCGCGTCAGCTCCGACAACGCCAGCGACCTGGGCAGCGAGATCGTCGGCCAGCTGGGCAGCAACTCCAAGGCGCTGGGGCTGACCGCCGCCGTGCTGTTCTGCGCCGCCTTCATCCCGGGCTTCGCCACCGGCGTGTTCCTGGCGATCTCGGCGCTGCTGGGCAGCGCGGCCTTCCTGCTGCGTCGGCGCCACATGCGCGAGCGGGCCGAAGCGGAAACGGCCGATGCCGAGGGCGCGCCGAACGATGGCGCTCCCGCGCCGCGGCAGGATGACGCGCCCGCCGAGGCCACCGCTCCCGGTCGCCTGGCCGAGGACGAGCAGGGCCAGCATCGCGTCATGCTGTGCCTGAGCGCGTCCCTCGCCGACGCGCTGTCGCTGGACTTGCTGCGCGAGGGCATCCAGACGGTTCGGGAGCGCGTCGAGCGCGACCTGGGAATCGCCATCCCCACCGTCGGCCTCCGTCTGGAACCGGCCCTCGGGGCGCAGCGCTTCGCCATCGAGCTGGACGAAGTCCCCGTGCTCAACGGCGAGCTGCCGGCGGCCAGCGTGCTGCTGGACGACGACGCCGGCACGCTGGCGCTACTCGAGCTCTCCGCACAGACGCAGCCCGCGCTGGTCGGCCGCGGCTCCTGGCAGTGGCTGCCGGACTCCGCGAGCGGCGCGCTGCGGGAGGCAGGGATGCGCTATCGCACGTCGGACCAGGTGCTGGAGCGCTGCCTGGAGCGCACGCTGACGCGCTACGCCGGCGATTTCGTCGGCATTCAGGAGGCCCGCTCGCTGCTGTCCCGCATGGAAGCGGATTATGCCGAGCTGGTCACCGAGGCCGTGCGCGTCGTCTCGCTGCAGAAGATGGCGGAAATCCTGCGCCGCCTGGTCAGCGAGGGGGTGCCGGTTCGCGCCATGCGCACCATCCTCGAGGCGATGGTGACCTGGGGGCCACAGGAGTCCAACAGCGCGCGACTCGCCGACCGCATCCGCGTCGCCATGGCGCGCCAGATCTGCCACCGCCATGCCCGCAGCGACAGGGTACTGCCGGCCTGGGTCGCCACCCGCCCGCTGGAGGAGGCGCTACGGGCCGCCCAGCGCCACGCCGAGACCCAGTCCTTGCGCATCGGACTGCCGGCGCCGCTCTCCCGGGCACTCAATGGCTGGTTTCAGCAACAGCTGGACGCGCTGGATGCCGACTTGCAACCGGTGATCGTGATCGCCGGGGACGTGCGCGCGTCGCTGCAACAGTGGCTCAAGCAGCAGGAGATCGACATGGCCGTCATGGCCTGGCCGGAGATCGCACCGGAATTCAGCCTGCAGGCGATCGCCCAGGTGCGCCTGCCAAAACCCGCGCCGCGACGCGAGTCCGAGGCGCAGGCAAAGTCGTAACTTGATGACAAAAAAGCGGTTTTCGTTGTATGAGTAAAGCGCTTTTCGATGTATGAGTAGAGACCCCGCGGCCAGCGGGGCTTTTCGACAAGGGATCCGATGACAACAGGGACGGAAGACGCTCGTGGCACAGTGGCAGACAATTTCATGAGGGGCGGTAACCGCGTACCCCTACTCGCCGCCCTTGGCCTGGCACTCCAGGTGATGGTGGCATTGCTGATGACCGCACAGTTCGCTCACGCCGATGTCGCCGTCGATACGCCCGGCGAGACGCTGGCGCTGGAGACGGGCCAGGGCAGGATCCTGCGCTTCGATCGCCAGGTGGCCTCGGTGTTCGTGGCCAACCCGGCGATCGCCGACGTTCAGGTCGTCTCCCCCGGGGTGATCTACCTGTTCGGCAAGCAGGCCGGCGATACCAACCTGATCGCCCTCGGCGCCGACGACGAGAGCCAAGCCTCGCTGCGCCTGCAGGTCCGCGACGGTGACGCAAAAGCGAGCCAGGCGCTTCGCGGTATCGACGGCGACAGCCAGGTCAGGCTGCACATGGCCGGCAACCAGTTGGTGGCCGAGGGCCGCAACGCGACGGTGGAGAGCGCCATGGCCACGCAGTCGGCCCTCGATGCCGAGGCGCCCGCCGACGGCGGTCTCAATCGCTCGAGCTACGACGGCGCCAATCAGATCAACATCCGGGTGCGCTTTGCCGAAGTCGCCCGCGACGAACTGCTCAGCTACGGCGTCAGCTGGAATGCGCTGATCAACAACGGCTCGTTCTCGTTCGGCGTGCTGACCAGCAATATCGCAAGCTCCCCGGGCAGCGAGGGCGTCGACGGCCTGCTGCAGGCGCTGCAGCAGAACAACCTGTTGCAGATACTCGCCGAACCCAACATCACCACGGTTTCGGGTCAGACCGCCAGTTTCCTCGCCGGCGGCGAGATTCCGATCCCGGTGCCGGTCAACAGCGACCTGGTGGGGATCGACTACAAGCAGTTCGGCGTCTCCCTGCTGAGCACCCCGACCCTGCTGCCCAACGGCCGCATCTCGATGGAGGTGCGCCCCGAGGTCAGCAGTCTCTCCGGCGACAACGTTCAGATCGCCGGCTACGACGTGCCGTCGCTGCAGGTGCGGCGTGCCGACACCGTCGTCGAGGTGGGCAGCGGCCAGACCTTCGCCATTGCCGGGCTGTTCCAGCGCCAGGCCTCCAACGAGATCGAGCGCATCCCGGTGCTGGGCGACATCCCGATCCTGGGCCAGCTGTTCCGGTCGCGCCGTTTCCAGCGCAACGAGACCGAGCTGGTGATCCTGATCACGCCCTACTTGGTCCGCCCCTCCTCGTCCCCGACGCCGAGAACGCCGCTGGACCAGGCCCGGGTCAGCCGCGACACCCGGCTTGGCGACGATCCGGCACAGCACGCCAGGTCGGCGGGCGTCGACGATCCTTTCGGGTTCTATCTGCAATGAGCGAGGAGACCGCCGCCATGCCACCCAACCCGCTCGCCGCGACAGCCGCGATCCGTCATGTCGCGCCGCTGCTGATAGCGACGCTGCTGGCCGGCTGCCAGTCGTCGATGGGGCCGATGAGCTGGACCAGCGGCTACCGCCAGGTGGCGATGGCCGCTCCAGAAGGCGACCAGGCCGCCACGGATGGCCGGATGGCGACCCTGCCCAACCTGTGCCAGTCGTCCCCCGACGACGAGGGCATGGTGACGCTGCCGCCGGGTTGCGCCAACGATCTGAACCTGCAGCTGATGGTGGCCAATCCCCAGGACCTGGTCCGCGGGCGGGAGATGGGACCGCCGATGGCGGGCCCCGTCGCCGACGCCGCCCGCGAGCGGCTCGACGATCGCGGCCGCGCCAACGAGCGGCGTGCGATGCTGGAAGGCGAGGCGCGCAGTGCCATGGGCGATACCGCGACGACCGATGGCCTGTGAGGGGCAGCGCGGGGCCGGCCCGAACTCACTCGCGCGCGGGGGAAGTCCGGGCCATGCCGAGGGCCTGGGCGCGAGCGGCGGCGCTGGGCAGCGCGGCGATACGCTCGGCGCTGGCGATCAACGACTCGCGCCGGGCTGCCGGCAGGTCGGGGATCTCGATACGGCGGGCTTCTTCACGCTGCCCTCCCAGTACCAGCACCAGGATGAGGTTGCGGTAATGGCGCGCTTCGGCCAGGGGGGAGTTGGCGACTCGACGCATGTCAACGATCGCCTTGGCGTCGTCGCCGGCCAGGGACTCGGCCAGCGCCAGATTGGCCTGGACGTCGAGATCCTGCGGTTCGAGCCTCGCCGCCCTGGCAAAGGCCTCGACGGATCGATCGGGATGCCCCGCCAGCGCCTGCGCGGCGCCCATACGGCTCCAGGCGGCCACGTTGTCGAGCTTGGGGGCGGCCCGCGAGAGGCTGCGCAGCGCCCCCTGGGGCTCGCCCAATCGCAGCTGGGCCGTGCCCAGGCCCAGCAGCGCCAGGGCCAGGTCGATGTCGTCGGCCAGCGCCGTCCGGAAGGCTTGCGCCGCGGCCTCGGGCTCCCCGGCCGCCAGCCGGGCATTGCCCAGCCGGATCAGGAGGTCGGCAGACGGCGCCCCCTGTTCCAGCGCACGTTCGTACATGGCCGCCGCCGTGGCGTGGTCGCCGCGCTGGTCGACATCGTCGGCCAGCTTGAGCAGCCGGTCCTCCCGGGTGTCGGACGGTGTCGCCGCGCAAGCGGAGAGCGCGAACCCGACGGCGATGACCGCCGCCCATGTCAGGCCCTTGCGGCAAGCCGCCGCGCGGGTCGAGACCATTCGAGAAACCGTAGAAGATGCCTTCATCCGTAAATCAGTCCAGAGGCTCGAGGAGTGGACAGACAGCGTACCGGAGAACCAGCGGTTTGGGGCAGCGAGGCATGTCAATGAACGGTGACAGTCGTTTACATAGGGCAAGCGAAAGCCACAAAAAGACATATAACCGGCCACCAAACCGTCATCGCGATCTTGCTAGGGTTATCGAAGCAATTGCGGCGGTGGCCTTCATGATCGTTCGTCGAAAAGGATCCCGGTTGCGCACCTCGATCATCGTCGCGCTGATGCTGGGGTTGGCGGGCAGCGGCGCCTTCGCGGCCGACGCCCCATGGGCAGACCGAAGCTACCGCTACGTGGTGATCGATCAGGACGTACGCGACGTGCTGCAGGAGTTCGGACGCAACCTGTCGCTGCCGGTCGAGGTGAGCAGTGCCGTGAACGGCGAGGTCCGCGGCGACATCCACGCCGACAGCGCCCAGGCCTTTCTGGAACAGGTCTGCCGGTCGAACGGGCTGGCGTGGTTCTTCGACGGCTACGTGCTCCATGTCGCTGCACGCGAGGAGCTGGGCCGGCGTAGCTTCGATCTCGACGGAGTGGACGTTTCGCGCTTGAGCGCCGATATCGAAGCGGCAAGGATCGGTTCGCCACTGAGCGCCGATTTCCGGGATGGCCGCCACCGTCTGGAGGCGATGGGTCCGCCCGCCTGGCTGGCGGAAGTGGCGCAGCGGGTGGAGGATTCGAGGCGGACGCCCGCGCCCTCGGCACCCGGTGAGGTCAGAGTCTTCCGCGGCAGCGTGGCACAACCGGCCGTGGAGCAGTGAGTGCGGATGTCGCGGCTGCCGGCGCCGGTGAGCCCCGGAAGCAGGCAGGCCGGACCCAGAGGCAGGAACGAGCGGGCCGTCATCCCATGGCGACGCTCATCAGCGACCGTTCCCGAACGCTCTCTCGAAGAACGGTACGACGACTCACCGACGGCTCGATGCCGATCGGTCAATGCCAAACCGAAGGAGACGATACATGGCTATCGATGCCGTAGGTAATGCCAACGCGACCGGCGAATCCACCCCCGACTCCCAGGCCTTCGACGACGCCGTCGACAACGCCAAGTTCCAGGAAGCGATGTCCGAGGGCATGGTCCAGGTGGGCGGGCAGCTGATTCTGATGCCGATGATGAAGGAAATGCTCAGCGAAGCCATGTCGGGCGGCGAAGAGTAGCAAGCCCAGGCCCGAGTCCCGCGAGGTGACGAGGGACGACGACCGGTTGGCGACTCGTCGCGACGACCGGTCGCCGTCGTTGGAAGCGACACCGGCCCGCCATGGGCCCGAACGCGAGGTGAATGATGACTCCCGTGACACCACCGGGGGTGGGGGTGCCGATGACGACACCCGCGCCGACCCCATCGGAGACGAGTGCCAAGACGCTGGCCTCGCAGAACCTGTTCGAGCACATGGCCGGCCAGGCCGGTGCCTCACCCCCTGGCGCGAGCCCCGGCGAGCTGGGCTCGAACCTGATCGACAACCTCGACGGCTTCGTCGACCGGGTCAACACCTTCGCGCAGCAGGCGCAGGTCCCCGATGCCCAGGCGCCCGACCGCTTCGCCAAGGTCACCACGCCGGCGCTGGACGCAGGCGACACGCCCACCGCCATCGGCGACGACAAGATGGCGAAGGTCGTCGACTCGCTGAGCCAGGTCTTCGACCACTCCATCGAGACCACCATGGTGGTGCGAGGTGCCACGCAGGTGTCGGGCTCGGCCAATACCCTATTGAAAGGTCAATGACACTTGCATCTCGATCGACGCTTCAACCCCTCGCGCCCGTCCCGGGACAGCCGCCGACGCCCGCTGCACTGGATTGCGCTGCTGTTGATGGCCCTGCTGCTGCAGGCCTGCGATACCGACCTCTATACCCAGCTCGACGAGCGCGAGGCCAATGTCATCGTGGCGACCCTGGCACGCAATGGCATCCCCGCCAGTCGCCATGCCGAGGATGAAGGCCGGATGCGCGTCACCGTCGACGAGAGCCGCTTTGCCGAAGCGGTCGACGTGCTCGACCGGGCCGGCCTGCCGGAACGCAAGTTCGCCAATCTCGGCGAGGTCTTCCAGGGCAACGGCCTGGTGTCGTCACCGGTCCAGGAGCGCGCCCAGATGATCTACGCGCTGAGCCAGGAGCTCTCCCACACCGTGTCCCAGATCGACGGCGTGCTGTCGGCGCGGGTCCACGTGGTGCTGCCTGACAACGACCTGCTGCAGCAGAACAGCACGCCCTCCTCGGCCTCGGTCTTCGTGCGCTACATTCCCTCGCTGGACATCGATCCGCTGATCCCGCAGATCAAGACCCTGGTGGCCAACGGTATCGCCGGCCTCTCCTACGACAAGGTGTCGGTGGTGCCGGTGGTCTCGTCCCTGCCCGAGGAGACACGCTCGGCCCCCCAGCCGGCCATGAGTTCGTTTCTCGGCATCGCGATGCCGGCCGCCAGCGTGGCGCGTGCCGGCTGGCTGTTCGGCCTGATGATCGCGGCGATTCTCGCCCTCGGCATCGTGGTCGGCTGGCTGGTCTGGCGCCAGCGCCGCCAACGACCCTATGACCTGGCGACCCCGTCATGACGGCAACGCCCACGCCATCACCGGAGCTGCCGGTGCGCATCGATCCGGCCCACTGGATCGGCACCCTGGAAGGCATCGCCAGCGACGAGACGCTACGCCGCTGGTGCCGCCAGCCGCGGTTCCAGCATCGTCTGGCCGAACGCCTCCGGCGCCGTCACGATCTCCCCGCCCAGGCCGAGCTGCCGCCGAGAGATCCCATCGACCAAGCGCTTTGCCAGCTCGACGAGGATGCGCTGACGGCCTGCACTCGCGCGGCAGGGATCATCTTCCATGCCGGCGCCCTGGTCCGCGAGATTCGTGCCCCTCGGGTCGCGGCCATCAAACAGCGCTTCGGCACCGATCTCTACGCCCTGGCACTGGCCAAGCGGGAGCATGGGCAGGCCGGGGAGAGCGACCTGGGCGATCTCGACGCCTTCGAGGCGGAGGTCGAGCGAGACGGCAGACGCTGTCTGCTGGCCTGGGCCGACGCCCAGCCCGCCACCCTGCGTGCCTGGCTGCGATTGGGCTGGTTCGGCAGGCTGGCGCGAGACGACGGTGCCGAGACGAACGCCGGCGCCGTGGAGATCGCACGCCTGGCCGCCGCCGACCGGCTTGTCTCGGGGGCGGAGGATGCCGCCCAGGACCCGTCCGATGAGCCGGCAGCGCCGTCTCGGAGTGAGCGGCCATGAATTCACTGCCGCCCCGCCCCGGCAAGGTGATCCTGCGGGCCGAGGAAGCCGAGGCCTGGATCGATGGCTACGCCTTCCTGGACCGGGCGCGTCGACAGGCGGCCGATCAGGAACGGGCGCTCGGCGAAGCGCGCGACGCAGCCTATGCCGAAGGCTTCGAGGCCGGCCGCCGGGCAGGCGAGACGCAGGCCGCCCGGCTGCTGGCGACCACCCGGGATGACGTGGATCGCTACCTGGCGCGTCTCGAACCGGCGCTGGCCGAACTCGCGCTGGACCTGGTTCGGCGGCTGCTTGGCGAGTTCGACGAGGCCGAGCTGGTCGCCCGCTGCGTTCGCCAGGCGCTGCGCGAGTGGCGCCAGGCGCATCGGATCCGCATCCGCGTGGCCCCGTCGCTGGAGGCGCCAGTGGCGGCGCTGCTCTCGGAGGAGCCTCCCGCCACGGGAGACTACGAGGTCGAAGCCGATGCCCAGCTGGGGCCGGGGCAGTGCCTGCTGGTGAGCCCGGTCGCGGTCATGGACATCGGCGTGGATTCGCAACTCGACGTTCTCCGCCAGGCGCTGCTCGACGCGCCGGCGGACGGCCAGGAGTCGGCATGAGCCGTCATGACCCGGAACAGGCCTCGGTGGCGCTCGACGCGCTGCTGCCAAGGCTCGGCCAGCGTCTGGCCCGGACCGAGACGCGCCGGGTCAGCGGTCGGGTGCGCCGGATCCGCGGCCTGCTGATTCACGCCAGCATCGAGGGCGTCAGCATCGGCGAACTCTGCTACCTGCGCGATCCGGTCAGCGGACGTCGCGTCGCCGCCGAGGTGATCGGCTTCGAGGAGGAGGACGCCATCCTCTCGCCCATCGGCGAACTGCAGGGGCTCTCCACCCGCAGCGAAGTGATCGCCACCGGACGCGCCCAGGGCGTCGGCGTCGGCGAGGCGCTGCTGGGCCGCGTCATCAGCCCGCTGGGAGAGTGGCTGGACGCTGCGGCGATCCCGCCCGGCGACACCGCACACTCGGCCCCCCCGCTGCGCGAATACCCCGTGCATGCCGAGCCGCCCGCGCCCCTGAGCCGCCAGCTGATCGAGCAGCCGCTGGCGCTCGGCGTACGCGCCATCGATGCCCTCAATACCGTGGCGAGAGGTCAGCGTGTCGGCCTGTTCGGTGAACCCGGCGTGGGCAAATCGTCGCTGCTCTCGGCCATCGTCAAGGGCAGCAGCGCCGAGGTGGTGGTGCTCGGGCTGGTCGGCGAGCGCGGACGCGAGGTGCGCGAACTGCTCGACGTGCAGCTGGACGCCGACGCGCGTCGGCGTACCGTCTGTGTCGTCTCCACCTCGGACCGCCCGGCCATCGAGCGTGCCCGCGCCGCGCTGGTCGCCACCGGCGTGGCGGAGTATTTCCGCGACCAGGGCCGCGACGTGCTGCTGCTGGTCGACAGTCTCACCCGGTTCGCCCGTGCCCAGCGCGAGATCGGCCTGGCCGCGGGGGAACCGCCGACCCGACGCGGCTATCCGCCGTCGCTGTTCGCCGCCCTGCCCCGCCTGCTCGAGCGCGCCGGTCCGGGGGACGCCGCCGCCGGCGGCACCATCACCGCCATCTACACGGTGCTGACCGAGGGAGACGGCACCCTGGATCCGGTGGCGGAGGAGACCCGGGCCATTCTCGACGGACACATCGTGTTGAGTGCCGAGCTCGCCCGGCGTGACCATTTCCCGGCGATCGACGTGCTGGCCAGCCGCAGCCGGCTGATGGAGAGCGTCGCCAGCGAAGAGCATCGCCGCGACGCCGCCAAGGTCCGCGAGCTGATGGCGCGCTATCGCGACGTCGAGCTGCTGCTGCAGGTGGGCGAGTATCGCGAGGGCAGCGATGCCGCCACCGACGAGGCGATTCGCAAGCACACCGAGATCGAGGCCTTCCTTCGCCAGTCCCGGGACGATCGCAGCGATTTCGCGGAAACGCTGAAGCGGCTGAAGGAGATCGCCCAATGACCTCGTTGCATCGACTCGAGCGCCTGATGCAGTTGCGGCGTCATCGTACCCGCCGGGCCGAGGAGGCGCTGGCGTCGAGCCAGCGCCACTGCCAGGACCTGGACACGCGACACCAGACGCTGGAGGCGTCGCTCGACCGGCACCAGCGCGCTTCCGGACGGCGCGAACAGGCGCTCTTCGATGATGGCGCGCAGCAGCCGATGAGTGCCGAAGCCATGGCGGAGTGGCAGCAGACGCTGGCCGACGATGCCGGACGACGCGAGTCGTTGCTCCAGCAGCGGCGAACGCTGGCGCGGGAGCGCCGGACCGCCGAAGCCGAGCGCGGCGAGCGGGCCGCCGAATGGGCGAGATGTCGGCGCGCCGAGCAGGCGCTGGACCGCCTGCGAGCCGATCGCTCCCGCGCGCTGGCGGTCGATGCCGAGCGGCTGGCGGAGCTGGAAATGGAAGAGATGCGACCGCCGCGGGGAGAGCTGACGTGACCCACCTCTCCACGACGTCACGCCGGGCTTCGGCGCGGCCCTCGACGGCCACGACCGACCTGGCGCCGGGCCGGGCGACGCCGCTGTCACCGGCGTCGCTCCCCGCGATGGCCTCCGACCGCCTGGCGCTCCATAACGCGCTGCACGTCGCTCGCCGGCCGCTCGAGTTCGACTGGCACGGCCGCAAGGCAATGCTGCGCCTGCTGCCCGAGGGCACCGCCATCGATCAGGCGTGGTCGATCACCCTCGACCTCGGCGGGGAACCCCTGACGCTGTCCGGCAGCGCGGCGGCGCTTGACCGTCTCGGTGAGCATCCCGACCGCCGACGGGATCTGCGAGAGGTGGATCGCGAGCTGGTCGCCATGTGGCTGGAGGTGGTCTGGCTCGAGTGGCTGGAGTCGCTGGAGCAACGGCTGGACGTCGACATCCACCTGCGGCCTGCCCTATCGGCCCCGATGGATCGCCCCACGCGCCTCTGTATCGCGTTCGAGATCGATGACGAAACGCACCCGCTCGCCCTCGACCTGCCGGTGGCCATCGCCGAGCGACTGCTGCCGACGCTCGATAGCGCCTTTCCGGCGCGCCGCGCCCCAGCCGACGGCGTCGTTGCCACCCTGCGAATCGAAAGCGGCGCGCAGACCCTGACGCTGGGCGAATGGCGCAGCCTGCGCGCCGGCGACGTGGTCATGCTCGACGGCGCAGCGGCCGATGAGGTCTGGCTGAATCTCGCCGATCGTTTCGGCTGCCGGGCTCGCTTCGGCGACACCGGGCTGCGTGCCGACGGGCCGCTCGGTGCGAGTTCCTCCCATCGTGCCCAGAATCCCTCTTCTGAAGCCTCGCACCGCCCTTGTGAAGCCCCAAAACGCCCTGGTAAAGAGAGTGTCATGAGCGAACCTCCTGTGGATAAATCAACACCTCCCGCCCGATCCGAAACGGCCGCGGACAGCTCGGCATCGAGTACGGAAGCGCCGGATGTGGACAGTTCGCCCACGGATCCGCTGGACTCGGCTGGCTTGAACCTGGACGACCTGCCGGTGCAGCTGACCTGCGAACTGGGTCGCCTGGAACTGTCGCTCGGCGAACTGCGCCGGCTGGGCGAAGGCAGCGTGTTGCCGCTGGAGCGGCATCCCGAGCGGGCGGTCGACCTGGTCGTCAACGGCAGACGGATGGGGCGTGGGCGCCTGGTCGCCATCGGCGACGCGGTGGGGGTGCAGGTCGAGAGGCTCGCGCTCGACGAAGGGCGCGCCGGGGATGACTGAGTTTCAGCCCAACCTGATCGCGATCATCATCGTGGTCGCCACCATCGGCCTGGTGCCGCTGGCGGTGGTCACGATGACGGGCTTTCTCAAGATCTCGGTGGTGCTGTTCCTGATCCGCAACGCTCTCGGCGTGCAGCAGACGCCGCCCAACCTGGTGCTCTATGGCATCGCGCTGATCCTGACGGTCTATATCACCACGCCGTTGATCGGCGAGATGGCTCACGAGTTCGAGCAGCGCTCGGCGGGGCTGGCCAGCGTCGAGGAGATCAAGCAGACCGGCGAGGCCCTGCGCGGCCCGCTGCAGGCGTATCTGTCACGCTACGCCAGCGAACACGAACGGGCGTTCTTCATCGACGCCACCCGCACGCTGTGGTCCGACGAAGCCCGCGAGGACCTCAAGAGCGATGACCTGATCGTGCTGATTCCCGCCTTCGTCAGCTCGGAACTGACCCGCGCCTTCGAGATCGGCTTTCTGCTCTATATCCCGTTTCTGATCATCGACCTGATCGTCTCCAACGTGCTGATGGCGATGGGCATGATGATGGTCTCGCCGACGCTGATCTCGATTCCGCTGAAGATTTTCCTGTTCGTGGCGGTGGACGGCTGGTCGCGGTTGATGCACGGACTGATCCTGAGTTACGGAGGCGGCTAGGATGACCGACGACATCTTCCTCTCGCTGATGAAGAACGCCCTGTGGACGGTACTGCTGGTGTCGGCGCCGGCGCTGCTGGTGGCGATCGCCGTCGGTTTCGGCGTCGGCCTGCTGCAGGCGCTGACCCAGATTCAGGACCAGACGCTGCCGCAGGCGGTCAAGCTGGTGGCGGTACTGTTGGTGCTGATCCTCTCGGGCCCGCTGCTGGCCGGGCAGATCGTCAACATCACCGATCAGGTGCTGGACAATTTTGCCGCCTGGTCGCGCTGAGGAAACGCTACCTGACCGGCTGCGCTTCCTTTTCGAGTGATTCAAGGGACCGATGGACTACGACGATTTCGCCCGTTTTCTCACCGACTTCGCCTACCCGCTGATCGCGGCGGCGGCCGTCGGCGTGGCCCGGGCGCTGGGCATGGTGCTGGTGACACCGGCCTTCAATCGCCTGGGGCTGACCGGCATGATCCGCTCCGCCGTGGCGGTGACGATCTCGCTGCCGCTGATCGTGCCGCTGTTCGATGCCATGGTGAACGCGGAGACCTTGTCGACCTTCAGCGTCGCCGGCATGGTGATCAAGGAGTTGCTGATCGGCGTCGCCATCGGCCTGGTCTTCGGCGTGCCGTTCTGGGCCGCCGAGGTGGCCGGCGAGCTGATCGACCTGCAGCGCGGCTCGACCATGGCGCAGATCGTCGATCCGATGGGCGCGACCGAATCCGGGGTGACCTCGACGCTGCTGACGATCACGCTGCTGGCGCTGTTCTTCATCACCGGCGGCTTCATGCTGCTGCTCGACGGCTTCTACCGCAGCTACGCGCTGTGGCCGGCGGTGGACTTCGTGCCTTTGCTGTCGCAGACCTCGGCGATGTCGCTGCTCGGCCTGCTCGACCAGGTGATGCAGATCGGCGTGCTGATGATCGCCCCGCTGGTGATCGCGCTGCTGATCGCCGACCTGATGCTGGCCTACGTCGCCAGGATGGCGCCGAACCTTCACGCCTTCGATCTGTCACTGCCGATCAAGAACCTGCTGTTCGCGTTTCTGATGCTGATCTACGTGGTCTTCCTGATCCCGCTGATGGTCGACCAGCTCGATGTCGTCGCGCTCAACATGGAGCGTCTCGAGGCCATTCTCGGCGCGATGCGATAGCCGTCGTCCGCCCCACCAAAGCCATACAGTCCGTTACTCAGCGTTTCGCCGCTGCCATCGGGTCGTCATCCGGCGCCTGAATACTGGAGGCGTTTTCCCGCGATGCCGTCCCGTCCTGTTCATGGATCGAACGTCGGCGTCCTCGAGCCAACCTCCTTTCAGAGAGAACAAGCCGATGCGCGTCAACGATGATGTCACCCTCGACAAAGACCCGGTCTCGTCCGCCCCCACTCAGGTTTTCACCTCCGTGCTCAAGCTGGCGCAGAAGATGGCCGGGGATGGCGGCAAGGAGAAGGAGACCCTCGAGCCCGGCAGTCAGGACTACGAGGACACGCTGAATGCGTTGGCGGTGGACATGGCGGACGGCATCGACATCGACAAGCGCCGGGTTTCCAGCCTGAAGGGGGACGCCGCCGACAAGTTCGAGAAGCTGGTCACCGCCGAGCTCAACGCCCAGCGCGCCGACGGCGAGAACCCCGACCTGTCCAAGGCGATCGACAACGCCAGGAAAGCGCTGTTCGACCGCATCGGGCATGCCCTCGACAACGCCGACCGCAACGCCGACAAGGGCCTCGATGTCTTCGAGGGCTACTGGAAGCGCCACGGCGGCGAAGAGGCTGCGATCGACGCGGGTTATGACGCCTACGACGGCTTTCTGGCCGACACCACGCTCACCGACAACCCCGACTACGAGGACAAGCTCAATGCCCTGGCCCTGGGGATGGCCGGCGGCACGCTGACCGACCAGCGCAAGATCCTGCATCTCGACTCATCGGATACCCTCTCCCAACTCTACAAGAATCTGATCCAGAACCGGATCGATCAGGGCGACGATCCCCAGGAAGCGATGGATCACGTCAACGACGATCTGCGCGAGCGTATCGACAGCGTCGGCGGTGGCGACGTCGCCAATGTCTTCGACGGCTATTTCAAGCGTCACGGTGGCGAAGAGGACACCGAGAAGCTGGCCCAGGAGAGCTATCTGGCCAATCGCGACGAGGCCGACATCGCCTACGACGACACGCTGAATTCGCTCTCCTCCGACATGGCCGAAGGCATCGATATCGACGACCGCAAGGTGAGGCCGCTGACGGGAGACGCCGCCAGCCAGTTCAGCCAGCTGGTGGAGTATCAACTCGACCAGCAGCGTGAGCGCGGCGACGCCCCGGATCTCCAGGCGGCCATCGACGACGCCAAGGAAGACCTCTTCGAGCGGACCGGCAACGCCTTGACCGATGCCGACAAGGACAGCGAGGACGGACTCGACGTGCTCAACGGTTACTGGGAGCGTCATGGCGGCAAGGACGACGCCATCGACGCCGGCTACGCAGCCTACGACGACTTCCTCGCCAACCACACCGTGACCGACAACCCCAGTTACGAGGACAACCTCAATGCGCTCTCATCCGGCCTGGCAGGCAGTACGCTGACCGACTCTCGCCAGATTCTGCATATCGAAAGCTCGGAAACGCTGTCACAGCTCTATCAGAACCTGATCGACAGCAAGGTGAGCGACGGCGCCTCCCGCGAGGAGGCCACCGCCCAGGTCAACGACGACCTGCGCGAGCGGATCCGGCACGCTGCCGGAGACGATGGCAAGGCGGTCCAGAATGTCTTCGACGGTTACTGGTCGCGGCACGGCGGCGAGACCAACACCCAGCGCCTGTCCGACAACGCGGAGCTGGATACGGCGCGGCGCGATCACGACCTGCCAGCCTTCAGCGATGTCGACATCCAGTCGATGGAGACCAGCGAGACCGACCCGGACGACAGTTCACGCAAGCTGACCGTCAGCGAGCTGACCTGGCAGAACCTGATCGAAGAGTGGAAGACGGGGATCGAGGACGGCAGCATCGACAAGAATGACGAGCGCGCCCAGTTCTACCGTGCCCTGCGCGCCCAGGGTGCGCTCGACAACGGCCTGGACCTGGTCGGCCTCGATATCTCGGAGGGGCTGAGCCTCGATCACGTCACCGGCGATGATCTCTCGTCGATCATCGATGGCGAGAAACTCGATGCCAGCCTCGGCGAACTGTTCGCTTCCGAGTCCGTGCAGAAGGATTATCTGGAAGCCCAGGAGGGCGCCGTCGACAAGGTCGCCGACAAGGACGACATCGCATCGCGACTGGAGGAGACCGCCTTCAGCGAGGCGTACATCGACTACATCAACGACCTGCGCGAGAGCGGCCAGGGTGAACTCGCCGAGCAGGATATCTCGCGGACCTACAATGCGCTCTCGACACTGTTCCCGGCGACCGAAGAGAGCGACAAGGCGGCCGAGTTCGCCCAGAACCTACAGCTTGACTCGATGATCACCGATCTCGATGACCTGCTCGCCAACCCCGACAACATCAACGATGCCAACTTGGCCGCTGGCACCCAGGACGTGGTCAAGACAGTCCTGACCGCGCTCAAGCGGGCCGGCATCGACATACCGCGACGCACGGCCGAGAGCATCGACAAGTTCGTGCACGAGTTCATGAACAATGAGCAGTCGGCGAAGACTTTCGGCAAGGCACTGCAGGAACTCGGCGACAAGTTCGAGAAAAACGGCAGCCTCACCGAGGCGGATATCAAGAAGACACTGAGCAAGGATGTCTATACTGCGCTCAACGAGAAGACCAACGGCGGCATGATGTCGCTGGTTTCCCACCTCAACGGCAATGGCGCGCTGGGTTCCGTTGGCGGCCTGATTTCACTCACTTCCGGCATTTATCAGCTTGCTGGCGGCCGTGTCTCCGACAAGGCGGAAGCGGGAGTCGCCATTACCAAGGAGCTGGTGAGTTTCCTCGGCGCGAGCCAACATTTCGTCAACCTCGGCAGCAATATCATCGATACCGTCTCCGGCTCGAAACTCAACGAGATGCTGGGGCTGGACAAGACGCTGGACGGCATCTGGAGCACCGACAAGCCAACCCCGGGCGGTAAGGATCCCGACCGCTTCCTGCGCTTGAGCGAGAATTTCCAGAGCGTCGTCGATTCGGCGTCCGTCGACGATCAGGGCAAACTCGGCAAGATACTGGATCTCACCCCCGAGGAGGCAGAAGCGGTAGTCAAAGGCGTCGACAAGGGCTTCACGTCCAACCCCGAGCTGCCAGATGCGACGACCACGACACGCAGTATCAGCTCATTTCTTCGCGTGCTTGATGGTGCCGCCAACGGGACGGCCGGAGCGCTGGACATCGCCCTCGGCGGGCTGATGATCAAGCGCGGCGCGGACAGCGGCGATGGCGCCACCATCGGCCAGGGCGCCGTGACCGTCGCGGCGGGCGCCTTCGGCCTCGCCGGCGGCGCGTCATCGCTGGCGGCGCTCAAGGGTATTGCCGTCGCCCGCGCGGCTACCGGCCCGCTGTTCTGGATCTCCGCCGGCCTGACGCTGGCGACGCTGCCGTTCTCCATCGTCCAGGACATCAAGCGCACCAACGCACTGGAAGGACACGAGGCCGACCTCAAGGAGCTCTTCACCTCCCTCGACGAGGATGGTCTACTGACCGAAGATGGCTTGAAGCGCTACGAGTTTCTCGAGGATTACGTCAGCCACTACGGTCAGCGCGACGCACCGGACGACGAGAGCATCTTCGACTACCGCAGCGACGAGTACGAGTTCTACGTGCAGGAGGGCCATCTACCCGACTCGAGCTGGGACGATTTCGATCACGAGGACTACGACGGCGATGGCAGTAATCTCCAGACCAATATGGACGAGGGTTCTACCGTCGGCTCCTGACGACTCGGCGGG